>CAKSPN010000020.1 GCA_934481375.1 uncultured Clostridia bacterium | reverse complement strand
ATATAATCTTCTGCACATAATCACAACGGTTTCATGGGGCTTGGGATATTTCGGTATGCCGCATATTCTTTTGAGATTTATGGCAATAAACGACGAAAAAAATCTTAAACTTTCAAGACGTGTTGCGTCGATATGGGTTGTTATAGCTATGGCGGTAGCCGTAGGCATAGGCATTTCGGGACGTGCATTGAGCGAGCAGGGAATTATTGCATCTCTTGCAAACGCAGATACCGAAACGGTAATAATCCGCATTGCCGACCTGCTCTCAAAGCACGGTATAGTTCCGGCTCTTATTGCGGGACTTGTTCTTTCGGGAATACTGGCAAGTACAATGTCAACTGCCGACTCACAGCTTTTGGCGGCATCGTCAAGCGTATCGCAGAATATTTTACAGGAAAAGTTCGGTCTTAAGCTGACAACAAAGCAGAGTATGCTTGCCGCAAGACTTACGGTAGTTATAATTGCAATCCTCGGAATAATTATAGCAAGAAACCCCGAAAGCTCGGTGTTCGGTATCGTTTCGTTTGCATGGGCAGGATTTGGCGCAGGCTTCGGTCCGCTTATCATATGCTCGCTGTTCTGGAAACGTACAACGCTCCCCGGTGCAATATCGGGTATGGCTGCCGGCGGTATAATGGTATTCGTATGGAAATACCTTGTAAAGCCTATCGGCGGAATTTTCGGCGTGTATGAGCTTTTACCGGCATTCCTGGTCAGTATTATTATCATAGTGGTTGTAAGCTTGCTTACAAAAAAGCCGAGTGATGAAATAATCGCTGAATTTGAAAGTGTAAGAAAAGGCTGATAGTAAAACACCCCTCCGAATTAATTCGGAGGGGTGTTTTTGTGTTAATGGATAATATGTTTGTAATAATTGCAACCGCAATCAGTAGGGGTCGATGCCCACATCGACCCTAAACAATGTCCTGTTTAGTGTGCATTTCGGCAGGAGCAAGCCCCTGCATTACTGTGTGTGTTTGATTTGGGACATTGTTCGGTTTTCTGCTCGGGACGATGAAAGGCATCGTCCCCTACAATTCAGATTTTGAACAAGTCGATATGCGCTATTTTAACAGCTGATACACTTCGTTCCGCAATTCGTAATCCGTGTCAAACAAACCGCGTATTGCGCTTGTGCGTGTTTTTGCACCGCGTGATTTTATTCCGCGTGCCGTCATACAGCTGTGTTCGCCCTCGACTATTACGATAACGTCCTTTGTATCGCACACTTTCTGCATTATTTCCGCAATGTCGGAGCATATGCGCTCCTGCAGCTGCAAACGCTTGCATACCATATCGCATATGCGCGCTATTTTGGAAAGACCTATCACCTTGCCGTTAGGGATATACGCAACGTGGCATTTCATATTGTACATAAGCGCAATATGGTGCTCACATCGGCTGAAACACTCTATATCCTTTACAAGCACAAGGTCACGCGATTGTACATCTTCAAAGCATTTGTCGAACATATGCGCTATTTCGTCGTTTGTGTAGCGCATACCCTCAAACACTTCATTGCACATTCTCGCAACACGGTCGGGAGTTTCCTTTAATCCTTCACGTTCGGGGTCGTCGCCCAGCGCTTCGAGAAACATTACAACCGCTTGCTTTATTTTTTCACTGTCAAATTCAGGTTTCATTATTTGTCCATTCCTTTCCGAATTAAACGCCCCTCTTTTGTGCGTCCCAGATTATTTTGTGAAGCTGTACCTGAAATCTTGCGTCACACAAAACAGGTTCGTGAAGTATTGTATCGACAAGCTTTTGTGCGTCATACATACCGTAGACCGCACCGATAAATATGTGAGGCATTTCTTTGTAATGCTTTTTTAGCTTTGCCGTCAGATCAATCATAAGCCGAACGTCCTCCTCCGAGCCGACAACGTATTTTATAACGTCACGGGGAGTAAGCGACAGATAGTTTTCCCAAATCATCTTATCGCTCATACCGCTTGACGGCAGCTTGTAGTCTATCGTGTAAAACAGCTTGTCAGATTTCGGAATTTTCTTTGAAAATTCCGTAATATCGACTGCGCCGTTGGTTTCGATGTTTACTTCTGTATTCTTCTCAATGAGGGCGGTTACGAGTTTTTCCGCATCTTTGTGAAACAGCGGCTCACCGCCCGTAAGCGTTACACGCTTAAACAGCGGATTTACGGCTTTTAAGATTTCATCTGTACTCATTTCGGTGTATTCGCACGGCTCGTCCTCGCCGAAAAGCGAATACAGCGTGTCGCAGTAGGAACAGCGCAGATTACAGCCCGCAAGGCGTATAAACGTACACGGCTGTCCCGTGCGTATTCCCTCGCCGTCTATACTGTCAAAAATTTCGGTTACTTTCATTTTTATCTTCCGTCCTTGATATAGCTTGCAACGTTGTCGGTGCTTTCCTGAACGTCCACACGGTAACAAAACGGCGCCAATACATCGCATATATACTTTGCGAGATTTTCCGCAGTCGGGTTAAAGTCCACAACATCATTTATAACCTTGTGATCGAACTTATCTTGGATTTCACGCTTTATATGCGTAAAATCCATTACCATACCGTTATTGTCAAGCTCATTGCTTTCGAGAAACACGTCTATTATCCAGTTGTGACCGTGCAGATTGGAGCACTTTGAATTATAATCGAGCGTCAGCTTGTGCGCCGCACTTATTTCAATGCGCTTTTTAACCCTGTACATTGTTTTGCTCCTTCATCTTCATATATTCGTCAAAGCCCCGCTTGCGCAAAAAGCATGACGGACAGTGTCCGCAGCCCTCGCCTTTAATTCCGTTGTAGCAGGTGAGAGTTTCATTGTAAATAATATCGAGAACTCCGAGGTCATCAGCCATTTTCCAGGTTTCGGCTTTGTCAATCCACATAAGTGGAGTGTGTATAACAAACGTGTAATCCATTGCGAGATTAAGCGTTACGTTAAGCGATTTCACAAAAATGTCACGGCAGTCGGGATAACCCGAAAAATCCGTTTCGCACACGCCCGTAACAAGGTCGCTTATGCCGTGGGTCTTTGCGTATATTGCCGCATAGCTTAAAAACAGCAGATTTCTTCCCTCAACAAATGTGTTGGGAGGAGCGCCCTCCGGCTTTTTCTCCTCTACGGGAATATCCGCTCTTGTGAGCGAATTTGCGGAAAGCTGATTTATTATCGGCGTCTCTATCACTTCAAACGGAATACCTGCGTCCGCACAAATCTTTTTTGCGCAGTCAAGCTCTGTTTTGTGGCGCTGACCGTAATCAAAGCCTACCGCCGAAACGTTTTCCTTTCCGAATTTGTCTATTGACCAGAACATACACGTTGTGCTGTCCTGACCGCCGCTCAATACTACCAATGCTTTTCTCATTTTTTAAACCTCCGATGAGAGCTGGTTAAATAACCGCTCCTCCGCTATTTTTTCGTATTTTGTACCCTTTTCGCCGTAATTTGCGAATGGGAATATCGATATTCCGCCTCTGGGTGTGAACACGCCCTTTACCTCAAGATATTTAGGCTGCATAAGCTTTACCAGATCTTTCATTATAATGTTTATGCAGTCCTCGTGGAAATCGCCCTGATTTCTGAAGCTGAACAGATACAGCTTTAATGATTTCGACTCCACCATTCTTTCGTTTGGGATATAATTTATCCGTATGCGTGCAAAATCGGGCTGACCCGTTATGGGGCAGAGCGATGTAAACTCGGGGCAGTCGAACGTAACCATATAATCGTTACCGGGGTGCTTGTTTATAAACGTTTCAAGCACTTCGGGACTGTACGTGTCGGCATAGGCTGTCTTTTTATTTCCCAGCAGAGTAAGTCCCTGCTTTTCTTCTTCATTTCTCGGCATATTACCGCCTCCTTAAACCATATGCACTATTATACCACACATTTTGCGATTTGTGAAGAAAAAAATAAATAGAGGTTTAAAAAACCTCTATTTATTCTTCAACGTATTCTTCCGGTGTTTCTTTATACTTGTCGAGTATCTGTTGCTCCATACTAATGCGCATTTCTTTGTTGATAGGATGAGCAATGTCTTTATATTCTCCTTCAGGAGTTCTTCTGCTCGGCATAGCCGTAAACAATTTGTCTTGTCCTTCAATGACTTTAATATCATGAACAACAAAAGCATTGTCGAAAGTAACGGATACTACTGCTTTCATCTTGTTGTCTGTTGAAACTCTTTTTACTCGGATATCAGTAATTTCCAAGTTATTCACCACCTTCCGCCCCAAGGAATTATGTAATATGAAGTCTTTCCAGTGATGCTATAACGTTATGAAAATATTTTACCAAAAAATTTTCCCGTTGTCAAGGGGTTTGTGCATTTTTGTTAAAAACCATATAAAAAAATTGAAAAACTTGTGGAGGTTGTTAAAAATAGGTATTTTGTGTTTCTTTTTTTGATATATAGGTATATAATTAATAGTATTAAAATTGCAAATAGACCGAATGAAGGGGTTTTTGAGATGAAACGTTTTAGTTTGTCTGATATTGAAAAGGGTGCGCACATACATTTTATCGGAATAGGCGGAATAAGTATGAGCGGACTGGCGCAGATTGCGCTTAAGGACGGGTACGAAGTCAGCGGCTCGGACAGGAGCGAAAGCGAAATAACAAAAAAGCTTGAGGAAATGGGCGCTGCGGTGCATATAGGGCATAGGGCGGAAAATGTTGACGGCGCGGTGCTTGCCGTACATACCGCCGCCGTTAAGGCGGATAATCCCGAAATGCAGCATGCGAAGGAGCTTGGCATACGCCTTATCGACCGTGCGGAGTTTTTGGGTGCGATAATGAAGAATTATCATTTTGCCGTAGGTGTGAGCGGTACGCACGGAAAAACAACCACCACATCTATTTTGGCGCACGCACTTATTTATGCGGGCCTTGACCCGACAATAAGCGTGGGCGGCGTGCTTGATCTTATCGGCGGAAACATACGCTGCGGAAACTCGGGATATTTCGTTACCGAGGCATGTGAGTACACAAACAGCTTTTTAAAATTTTATCCGACCGTTGCGCTTATAACGAATATCGAGGAGGATCACCTCGATTTCTTCTCGGGAATTGAGGAAATACGTGAAAGCTTCCGCAAATTTGCGGAGCTTACAAAGGGCGTGGGAACGGTTGTTGCCATGGGTGATGATAAGAATGTGCGCCTTGCGCTTGAAGGTGCGGAGCTTGATATTATCACATACGGAATGAGCGAAACGAATGACTATTACCCGAAAAATATCGAATATCATGCAGGTTATCCCTCGTTTGACGTGTATAAAAACGGCGAAAAGCAGTGCCATATAAGCCTTAAAGTGCCGGGTGAGCATAATGTGTTAAATGCCATTGCGGCTGTGGCTGTCTGCGCACTTGCCGGAGTTGATCCGGAAATTGCGGCAAAGGGAGCAGAGGGCTTTAAAGGAGCGCACAGACGCTTTGAAAAGAAAGGCTTCTGCGGAGATGCCGTGGTTATTGACGATTATGCGCATCACCCGACCGAAATAAAGGCAACTCTTAAAGCGGCGGCGGCTTTTCCGCATAACAGGATATGGTGCATATTTCAGCCGCATACGTATTCGAGGACAAGAACGCTGTGGAATGAGTTTGTAAATGCGTTCGGCAATGCGGACAGGCTTATAGTAACGCATATTTATGCGGCACGTGAGGTGTTTGACGGAGTTACAAAACCAGAAAACCTTACGGAGGATATAAAGAAAAACGGTGTGGACGCCGTTTATATGGACGATTTTAAGGAAATAGCGGACTACGTAAAGGCGCATGCCGAAAAGGGAGATATAATCTTTACAATGGGCGCCGGAGATGTGACCGATATAGGAAAAATGCTTATCGGCTGAACAAAGGAGGAATTGTGTATGATAAACATAATAATGAACGGCTGTAACGGAAAAATGGGTCAGGTAATATCAAGGCTCGCCGAGGAGGACGAAAACACACGCATCTGCGCCGGAATAGATATAAACAATAAGATAAACAACGCATACCCCGTGTTCAAAGCACCCGAAGAATATACAGGCGAGGCAGACGTGCTGATTGATTTTTCACACCCGTCAAGCCTTACGGGAGTGCTTGAATACTGCAAAAAACGCAAACTGCCCGTAATTCTTGCCACAACCGGTTTCAGCGCCGCACAGAAGGAAGAATTTAAGGCGGCATCGGAGGAAATCCCCGTATTTTTCTCGGCAAATATGAGCTTGGGAATAAATTTGCTTATATCCCTTGCGCAAAAGGCGGCAAAACTTTTGGAGGGTAATTTTGATATTGAAATAGTCGAAAGACATCATAATCAGAAGATAGACGCACCCTCGGGAACGGCGATAGCCATAGCGGACGCAATAGACGAAACGCTGTCCTATCCTGCGGAGTACGTGTACGACCGCCATTCGGTAAGAAGAAAAAGAAAGGGAACGGAAATAGGCATTTCCTCTGTCAGAGGCGGTACGATCGTGGGCGACCACGAGGTTATTTTCGCCGGAAATGATGAGGTAATCGAGCTTACGCACCATGCGGCAAGCAAAGAGGTGTTTGCCGTAGGCGCATTAAAAGCGGCAAAGTTTATGAAAGGCAAACCCGCCGGAATGTACGATATGAATGATCTGATTGCGGAATTTGAATAATCGGGAATGTTAAAAATGCCCGCAGCGAACAAACCGCACGCCGTAGGGCAGGGGCTTGCTCCTGCCGAAAACGTGCATTTCACGGATAATGCTTTCGGGTCGATGTGGGCATCGACCCCTACAGATTTGTGAAAACTGCGCACCGTTTCGGGTTGATGAGGACAGATTTGTGAAACCACATACCGTAGGGCAGGGGCTTGCTCCTGCCGAAAACATATCGAAATATTTCCCAAAAACGGCAGTGAAATTCACTGCCGTTTTTTCAGCATAACTGCGGCGGCGCACAGTGCCGATGCCGCAGCGGCGGCAAACAAAATCACCGAGGACGCCGCAAACGCCTTTGATGCGGACGGCGCAAACACCGCCGAGGTTATCGGCTTAAAGTGCAGATAAACAAGCATATACAAAGCCGCAAGCGTTCCGTGCAATACTTTTCCGATAAAGTACGGCACAAGGCTCAGACGGTATTTTGCAATCACCGCAATCACCTGTATATGCACGCACAAGCCGGCAAATCCCACCACAAACGCCGTAAGAATAAGCTTTTTTGCCATAGGCACGGACAGTGCGGCAATATTTGCCGTACCGCTTGCAAATTCCGCAATTCCCGAAAGCACGGCGTACACCGTACCGCCTACGGGGAGTACGCCGAGCACAAGACGGCTTATCATACAGAAAAACACTATCGCACCGCATACGGTTAGTATATTTTTAATCGAATTTTGCAGGGCAATATTAAATATTTCCCCCACACTGCGGTCGGGCGTGGTCATAACTGTGGGCGGCTGAACAAATCCGCTCTTTTTGTAAAACCGAAATATTATTCCCACCGTCAGCGCCGCAAGAATATGCGTCAGATACAGCGCCGCACCTATCCGCATATCGGCGTATACGGCGGCTCCTACAGAACCCAAAATGAACAGAGGCCCGGAATTGTTGCAGAATGCAAGCAACCGCTCCGCCTCTGTTTTTGATATGTAATTATTTTCGTACAGCTCTCCTGCGGTTATCGCTCCGAGCGGATAACCGCTTATTATCCCCAATACAAACGCCGACGCCCCTGCCGGATTTATCCCGAACAGCGGTTTCATACAAAATCGGAACATTTTTGCAAGTATTTCGCAAAATCCCGAATATATCAGTATTCCCGAGCATATGAAAAACGGAAATAAAGTCGGAATTATCATTTCAAAGCATAAATTTAAAGCGTCTTTTGCGTAAACAATCGACATCTGCGCATTGCACAGAATAAGATATACGGCGCATATTGCCGCAACACTTAAAAGATATTTTTTCATCGCATAAAGTTGTCCTTTCCGCAAGTTTTTAATTATATATATGAGATATGATGTAATTAAATACGGAATTTTTCATAAAAATGTAGTATGTATATCACAACGTTTGAAAGGAAGAAACCATGCAGAAATTCAGAAAAAAAATTGCCGAAACACTCGGTGTGCCTCCGTCCGCCGTTATGAATATACCCGTGGTCACGCTTCAGGGTAATATCTCGGCGGCGATTGAAAATTATAAAAGCGTTATGCTTTATACCGACTCCGAAATACGCATAAACTGCGGTGCAACGGTTGTTTCGCTGTACGGCACGGGACTTTGTATAGATAATATCGGCGGCGATTTTGTGTCGGTATCGGGTGATTTTCAAAAAATTGAGTATGAAACGGTAAAAAAGAGGTAAAAAATGTTCAATAAGTTCTTTAAATTTCTTAAAGGATATGTTATAATAAAAATATGCGGAAACGAGTCGGAACGATTTATTAACATATGCGTGCGCAGAGGAATAAATATCGGGCGTGTAAAGCGCTTAAGCGACGGCACTCTCGAAACCGCCGTACCGAAAAGCGGCTTTTTTCTTTTAAGACCGATTGCATATAAAACGCATACAAAGGTCAGAATATTAAAAAAGGTCGGACTCTACAACGCAAAAAGCCGATACGGACGCCGATATGCGCTGATTTTCGGGATAATTCTTGCGGCGGTGTTTGTATATATAAGCTCACAATTTATATGGACGGTCGAGATAAACGGCGTGGAACTTTCGGATTACAATTCGGTCTGCGCCGCACTTGAAAAATCGGGCGTATACGCCGGCGCAAGAAAAAAGGATATTGCGGACGGCGAGGAGATAAAGTCGAACATCGTAAGCGAAAACGAAAACATCGTCTGGGCGTGGGCGTACATAGAGGGCGCAAAGGTACGTGTGGAGGTTTTTGAAAAAATCATACCGCCCAAGGTTATAAACCGTGACGAGCCGTGCGACGTTGTTGCCGCCTGTGACGGGTACATAAAAAAAGCGATAGTAAAAAACGGACAAAAGCTCTGCAGTGAGGGCGATACCGTGTCGGCAGGCGATGTGCTTATATCGGGAACCGTTCCCGTGTTCAGAGAGGGCGAGGAGGAACGGTATATAAGCGTACACGCATCGGGAACGGTGGAGGCGGAAACGGAGCATAAGGCGTCGGGTATGTACGGCGTGTATTACGAGTCTAAGCAGTATACGGGAAAGCATAAACGCATAATCCGCCTGGAGCTGTTCGGCAAAAGCTTTAAATTGTTCGGCAGTGAGAAAAATATGTACGCAACCTGCGACAGGGCGGAAAAACGGCACGAGCTTAATCTTCCGTTTATCGGATATACGGGAATAAGCGTTGACAATATAGTGTATGACGAGTACGAAACGCACCGTGAGCCGATAAGCATCGAAACGGCGGCGGAATTTGCCAAAAACGAGCTTGAGGAAAAAATCGCAAAGGAGCTTTTGTACGATTCACGGCTCACCGATGAGGATTTTAATTACGTATATACGGACAGCGAAACCATAAAGGCGGAGCTGACAATGAAATTTATAGAAAAAATAGGCACACAACAGCCGATAAGGAGTGAAAAAACGGATTGATAAACAGACAGATAGAAGTACCGCAGGAAACGGATATTTCCTCGCTTTTCGGAAGCTTTGACGGAAATATAAAGCTGATTGAAAAGTCATTGCTCGTAAACGTAAAGGCAAAGGACAACGCTTTGCAGATAACGGGCGAGGAGGATAATGTAGAGAAAGCGTCGCAGGTTATCAATATGCTTATGCAGATAATCGCACGGGGCGAGATGATAGACGAGCAGAAAATAATCTACGCCGTTACAATGGTGCAGGAAAACGGCGGAATAGACATAAAAATGCTCGGCGACGACTGCCTTGCGATAAATGCCAAGGGACACCCCATAAAAACAAAAACGCTCGGACAGAAAAAATACGTCGACGCAATAACGAACAACACGATTGTTTTCGGAATAGGACCTGCCGGCACGGGAAAAACGTATCTTGCGGTCGCAAAGGCGGTTACGGCGCTGAGAGCAAAAGAGGTAAACAGAATAATTCTTACCCGTCCCGCCGTAGAGGCAGGCGAAAAGCTCGGATTTTTACCCGGAGATTTGCAGAACAAAGTAGACCCGTATCTTCGTCCGTTGTATGACGGTATGTATGAAATGCTCGGAGCGGAGGGATTTTTGCGCTATCAGGAAAAGGGTGTTATCGAGGTTGCTCCGCTTGCATATATGCGCGGACGAACGCTCGACAATGCGTTTATTATCCTGGATGAGGCGCAGAATACCACACCTGAACAAATGAAGATGTTTCTTACAAGAATAGGCTTCGGCTCGCACGCCGTAATCACGGGCGATATTACGCAGATTGATTTGCCCGGCGATAAGCGTTCGGGACTCAAAGAGGCGGCGAGAGTGCTTAAAGGCATAGAGGGAATAGAATTTTGTACGCTGACCGAAAAGGACGTTGTGCGTCATCCGCTCGTTCAGAAGATTATAAAAGCGTACGCAAAATACGACGAAGAAAAGGAAAAGCGTGCAAAGCGCCGGTAAATTGTATGATAATGCTTATAACGGAAAACGAACAGGACAAAGAGGAGATTACTCCCGAAATAGAAAAGACCGTAAAGGACGTATGCGAGCGTGTGCTTGAGTCGGAGGAGTGCGATTTTGATGCGGAAATAAGCGTAACTTTCACCGATAACGAGCAGATACGTGTTATAAATAACGAACAGCGTGGGATTGACAAGGCAACGGACGTGCTTTCGTTCCCTATGCTCGAATTTGACGAGGACGGCACGGCGTGCGCCGATTACGATACGGACGGCGATTACGTTATACTGGGCGACATAGTAATATCGCTGGAGCGTGCGAGGGAGCAGTCCGAGGAGTACGGACACAGCTTTATACGGGAGGTTGCGTTTCTGACGGCACATTCAATGCTGCATCTTTTGGGATACGACCATATAAATTCGGAAAAGGAGGAGCGCATTATGTGTGAAAAGCAGGAAGCCGTTCTGCAATCACTCGGAATAGTGCGCACAAAATAATGAGAAGAAAACGTGGATATAAGTCGGGTTTTGCGGCGATAGTAGGTACGCCGAATGTCGGAAAATCGACGCTTTTGAATACGATAGCAGGGCAGAAGATTGCCATTATATCGGAAAAACCGCAAACTACAAGAAACAAAATTCTTGCGGTTTATACGGGCAAAACGGAACAGATTGTGTTTATAGACACACCCGGAATGCACACGCCGCACAATAAGCTGGGCGAATTTATGGCAAACACCACCAAAGAGAGTATGAGTGATGCGGACTTAATTCTGCTTGTTGTGGACGCAACAAAGAAAATTCAGAAGATTGAGCGTGAAGTGCCGAGAAAAGCAGGCAGAAAGGGCAGACCGTGCATACTTGTAATAAATAAAATAGATCAGGTTAAAAAGGAAAATCTGCTGCCGATGATAGCCGATTATGCGTCAATGTACGATTTTGCGTCAATCGTGCCGATAAGCGCAAAAACGGGTGACGGCGTGGACGCACTTATGAAGGATATACGTGAATGTATGCCCGAGGGACCGCAGTTCTATGACAGCGAAATGGTAACGGATCAGCCGGAACGTCAGATAGCGGCGGAGATAATCCGTGAGAAAATGCTGTGGCTTTTGGACAAGGAAGTACCGCACGGCGTTGCGATAGAGATAAGCAAAATGCAGGAGCAGGAGGAAATTACAAAAATTTACGCCACCATATTCTGCGAAAAGGCAACGCACAAGGGAATAATTATCGGAAAAGGCGGAGAAATGCTCAAAAAAATCGGCACTCTCGCACGCGGCGATATTGAGAAAATGCTTAAAAAAGACGTGTATCTCGAATTGTGGGTTAAGGTAAAACCCGACTGGCGAAACAACGATTCGCTCATAAAGAACTTCGGATACAATTAAAAAACAAAAGAAAATAGTGACAGTATATCCCGACAGAAAAGAAGTAAAATAAAAGTAACAAAGCTATGGTCGGAGGGGTAAAAATGGAACTGTTTTCTTGGGCGGCATTTGTAAAAACGGGAGATATAGAGGCATATTTGCTGTATAAATCGGTTTCGGAACTCAGAAACGAAGAGGGTAATGAGGAAAAATGGCGGAAATCAGAGCAAAAGGCGTTATCATAAAGCAGCACGATTACGGCGAGGGGCATAGGATAGTAAGCATTTTTGCCGAGGGACTCGGCATTATAAAGGCTGTTATCTACGGCGCAAAAAAGGTCAAAAGCGGAAAAGCCGCATCGAGCCAGTTTTTGTGCTTCGGCGAATTTGAGCTTGTCGGCGGCGGCGATATTATGACGCTTAAAAGCGTTGACGTTTCGGACAGCTTTTTCCCGATAAGCGAGGATATAGAAAAGCTTGCGCTTTGCAGTTATTTTGCGGATATAACGTATGCCATGCTCGGCGAATGCAACAGTGACGACAGGCTCCTGCGTGTTCTTCTGAACACGCTGTATGCGCTTGCGTACCGTGACGAGGACATTATGAAGATAAAGAGCGTGTATGAGATTAAGCTTATGAGCATAGAGGGATATGCGCCGAGAACGTACGGGTGCGGAGTGTGCGGCTCTGCGGCGTATGCGTTTGATTTGGCAAAGGGCTGTACGGTGTGCCGCAATTGTATGGGGTACGACAGCATTAAGCTTAGCGAGGGCGTGTACAAGGCTTTGCGGTACATTGCAGACGGAGAGGACAGAAAAATGCTTTCGTTTACGGGTAATGACGAGCTTTATAAAAGGCTCGGCGAACTGTCGGAACGCTATCTTTTGATGCATATCGACAAAAAATTCCCCTCACTCGACTATTTCAAATCTATACATAATCTATGATTTGCAATCTTACATAAATCGGGAAAAAAAACGGGCGGTAAATGTATACTTTGACAGAAATTTAAAAAAAAGAAAAAAAAGTCTTGCAATTATTATGGTAATGTTGTATACTAATATGGTATTGTAGATTAAATTATGTGGAGGTGTATATTGTGCCTAATATTAAGTCAGCTAAAAAAAGAGTAAAGGTTGCCGAGAAAAAGACTCAAATCAACGTTGCTCACAAAACTGCACTTAAAACTGCTGTGAAAAAATTTGAAACAGCTGTTGCCGAAGGTGACAAGGAAAACGCAAAGGTTTTATTTAACGAAGCCGTTAAAAAGCTTGACAAAGGCGTTTCGCAGGGTATTCTTCATAAGAATGCAGCTGCAAGAAAGAAATCGCAGTTGGCTGTAAAGCTTGCAAAGCTTGAAGCGTAAAAAGTGAACTGAAAAAGGTACTGCATTTGCAGTACCTTTTTTGTTTGCGGTAATGTGTATTTTGGCGGAAAATTGCGTGCGTTTCGGCAGGAGCAAGCCCCTGCCCTACGGCGTGCGGTTTTTGCAAATCTGTAGGGGTTGATGCCACATCAACCCGAAATCCGTATAGGAGAAATTGAGGGCATATTTACATTTCAATAAATTTAAACTGCGTTACGTCAAACAATCCGCCGTCGGTTACACGTATCTCGGGGATAACCGGCAACGGCAAAAACGCAAGCGCAAGAAACGGGTCGACGCCGTCCGATATGCAAAGTCCCTTTGCGGCTTTGTACAAATCATCATGTGCGGATATAACGTCCTCCGCACATTCTGCCGACATCAATCCGGCAACGCCGAGTTTTAAAAAGCTCAAAACCTTTCCGCCGGAGCATACGGCTATTCCGCCGTCCTTGCCGAGCGTGTTGACGGCAAGCGCCATATCGGCGTCATTGTCGCCTATAACGGCAATATTGTGCGAATCGTGACCCACGGACGAGGCGATTGCGCCGTTTGTTATCCCGTAGTTCGTCACAAATCCGAAGCCTTTCGTGCCGAGCCCGTGATGGCGTTCAAGCACGCACAGCTTTGAAAGTCTGTCGGTCTTTTTAGCCGTGACTTTTTTTGTTATAATGGCGTGCGGTAAAAGCTCTATTGCCGTAAGCGTGTCGGGTATATCGCATTTGAATGTGTCAGCCGTTATATTGTCAAGGTGTACAGTTTCCGTAACGCCTTTGAAATACAGTGCGGAGGGACCGTCCGTGTGTACGTCCTCTCCGTTTTCGGCGCACAGCACGCCGTCTTTGTATACGGAAACAATATTGTTAAGCTCAAGGCTGTCCGCAACAACAATGTCCGCCCTGTATGACGGTGCGATTGCGCCCTTGTCTTTAAGACCGTAACATTCGGCAGGGTTAAGCGTTGCCATAATAATTGCGTCAATGGGATTTACTCCCAAACCGACGGCTTTTTTAATACAATAGTCGATACTTCCGTCCTGTTTTATTTCGCCTATAAATCTGTCGTCCGTGCAGAACATACATCTGCGCAGTGTGTATTGATTTATTCCCTTAAACAGCTTTTGTATATCCTTTGAAAGAGTACCCTCACGCAGAGCGATGTACATTCCTTTCGATACCTTTTCGATAAGCTCGTCAACCTGTGAACATTCGTGGTCGGTTTTTATCCCTGCATCGGCGTATGCGTCAAGCGCATTGCCCGAAACAAGCGGAGCGTGGCCGTCAATATGTTCAAGGCACAGCTTGTTTAAGACCTCCTCATCACCGCCGCATACGGCAGGATAATTCATCATCTCGCCTATGCCGAAAAATCCTTTGGCAAGGCGCTGTGTGTCGGCGGAGTTAAGCTTTGCTCCCGAATGTTCAAAGTCCGTTGCCGGAACACACGAGGGGAGCATAAAAAGTATGTCCATAGGTGCATACTCGGCAAATGATTTCATAAAATCAAGTCCCGTTTCTCCGCATACGTTGGCAATTTCGTGCGGATCGGCTATTGCGGTGGTGACGCCGTGCGGAAGCGTTATGCGTGAATATTCCGGCGGTGTAACCATTGACGATTCGATGTGCAGATGCGAGTCGATAAATCCGGGCATTATGTATTTGCCCGTAACATCAACGCTGTTTTCGCAGTCATAACTGCCTACTCCGCAGATGTATCCGTCCTTTACGGCAACGTCCGCTTTGATAATCCGTCCCGTAAAAACGTCAACAATGTTTCCGCCTTTTAAAACCAAATCAAGCTTATCCCTGCCGCTTGCGGCATCTATAAGTCTTTTAATATTTTTCATAGCAATATCTCCATTCCAAATCATAGCGTAAAAAGAGCACAAGCAACTTGCTTTCTTGGGGGAATACTCCAAAAACCCGAAAGGAGGTGAGATGTGCAGTGTGTTTTTCACGTTCCGTTTTTAAAAGCAAAAAGCCGCACATTATGAGATGTGCGGCTCACCTCACAATTATTATACCTTGCGAGGGGAAAATTTTCAAGTGTTTTTTAACCGTTTACCTTATCGGCTTCCTTTTTGATAAATGCCGAAAGTGCGGCAAGAACAACAGTCGTTATAATGATTTCGGGAATCATATACGAACCGTTGTATACAAGCGAATATCCGAGAACGGTTTGTCCTTCATCGGCGTATACGCCCCAGATAAGCAGTCCCGAAAGAATATGGCATATGTATCTGAGAGTTGTTACGATAAATCCCGAAACGGGGATTGCCCATATCTTTTTGCCGAGCAGTCTGTAGAAAATTCCTGCCGTGCCGAGAACGCCGAATGCGAGAATGTAGTCAAGCATTATAACAAGGAAAAAGTTTAAGAATGTCTGCGTGGGGGGCGGATAAAAGCCTGTCATCATCTGTATGAGCGCAAATACAACGCCCGATAAGAGTCCCCATTTGTAATCAACGATTATTGACGCAGCCACAATCGGCACCATGCTTGCAATCGTGATCGAGCCGCCCTGGAGCCAGGGCGCCGGGAGCGCTTTCGATACAAACATCAGTACGACCGACAAAGCCGTCAGCAATGCGCATAATGTGAGTTTTTTTGTTTTTGTCATAAAAAATCCTTCCTTTCGTAAAAAAATCGGGGATTAAACCCAAGCGGCAATCTCCGAAAAAACTCACAATATATAAATATATTCCTACGCCGGCATTATCCGTATCAGGTTTAACGGGTCGAAATCCTCAATTTCCTCTCAGCCTTTGTAAAAAGCTCCCCGAATATTCTTTTTCTACATAATAACACAAAAAAACAAGCGTGTCAATACCCAAAAAGCTTTAATGTTTTTTTAATATATTAATAAATAAAATATCAAATGTGAATGAATTGTAAATTATAGGCGCAAAGCCCGTCCGAGGGAGTTTTTGTTATTGACATACGGGAGTGCGCAATGGTAAAATAGGTACAGATTTGAAGCCGGTTCGGGGGGATTGGTTTTGGAAAGAAGATGATGTTGATTGTTAATAGCCGTGTAAATTAAAGACTGATTGTTTGGTCTTTCTTTTTATGTAAAAAATCAGATGGAGGCGGAATAATGAAACTGAAAACCCGAAAAAAGGACGTTGGTAACGGAAAGAAAAAATTCATATCGTATGACAAGGAAACAAAGCGCATACAGATAGGAAAAAAATGCATAAAGCGCAGGACGTTTTTGATAATTGCGATTGTGCTGACGCTGATTATCGGCGGCTGTACCGCAATGGCGGTAAAAAAGAGCAAAAGCAAGCCTGAAATGACATTTGTCACGGCGAACGTTGAACGGCGTGATATAGAAAATACGATTTCATCTTCATCAACGCTCGAGGCAAACGATACATACGACGTAACGGCGCTCGTTACGGGAGAAATACTTACAGATACCTTTAACGAGGGCGATACGGTAAAGAAAGACGATGTTCTGTACACAATCGAATCGACTACCGCCCAAAACGGCGTCAAGACAGCGCAGAACGCTCTTTCAAAGGCACAGAATTCGTATAACGAGGCGGCGGACTCGGCAGGCAATCTGTCGGTGAAGTCTAACTATTCGGGAAAAATAAGCAAGGTATACGT
>CAKSPN010000019.1 GCA_934481375.1 uncultured Clostridia bacterium | reverse complement strand
GGAAGAAAAAGTGGAGTATGTGAAAAAGCAGTATCGTATACGTGAAAAGGAATTGTTCGATATGCTTGACATAAAGACCGATGAATAAAACAGAGCTTTTGGCGCCGGGCGGCGGCGAAGCGGCGCTTAGGGCGGCGGTGCAGTCGGGAGCGGACGCCGTGTATATAGGCGGTCCGAAATTCAGCGCACGCAGAAGTGCGGATAATTTTTCCGTTGAGGATATAAAAAAGCAGGCGGACTACTGCCATCTTTATGGAGTTGATCTGCATACGGCGGTCAATATCCTGATAAAGGAAAACGAGCTTTCGGAGCTTAAAAGCTATATTTACGATTTGTGCGACGCAGGTGCGGACGCACTGATAATACAGGATATCGGAGCGGCGGAGCTTATTCACAAACTCGTTCCCGAAATGCCCCTGCACGCAAGCACGCAGATGACCGTCACAAGCCTTGAGGGCGTGCGGTATCTTGAAGAAAAAGGTTTTTCGAGAGTGGTGCTTGCACGTGAACTTTCGGGAAAGGAAATCGAACATATATGCAAAAACGCAAAGGCGGAGATTGAAGTTTTTGTCCATGGCGCAATATGTATGTGCTATTCGGGACAGTGCCTTATGTCGAGCATTTTAGGGGGCAGGAGCGGAAACAGAGGCTGTTGTGCTCAGCCGTGCCGTCTGCCGTATTCGATTTGCCGAAACGGCAAAAGCCTTGCCGAGGGATATATGTTAAGCCCAAAGGATATGGCGCTTGTAAACGAACTTTCAGAACTTGAAAGAATGGGAGTTGCGTCCTTGAAAATTGAGGGACGGCTCAAGCGTGCGGAGTACGTGAGCGCCGTTACGGGAGTGTACAGAAAATATCTCGATAATCCCTCGCATGTCACAAATGCCGATATGCGTGAACTGCTTGACGCATTCTCACGTTCCGGATTTACGGACGGATATTTTACCGACAGACTCGGCAAAGATATGATGAGCCATAAAACCCCCGGCAATATGTCGGAAAATAAATTCACCGCACAGGCAAAAAGCCGTGTGGCACAGGGAGCAAATATAAGAAAAATTCCCGTTGATATGTCGGCGTATATTTCCTGCGGAAGTCCCGTCATAATAAATATGTCGGACAATGACGGCAATTACGCCGCCGCACAGGGCGCAATATCTGCCGAAAAGGCAATAAACAGACCGCTCGGCGAGGAGCGGATAAAGGAACAGCTTTTGAAACTGGGTCAGACCCCGTTTGAGGTGCAGAACATCGGCATATATGCCGATGACGGCGTAACCGTTCCCATAAAGGAGCTTAACGCCGTGCGCCGTGAAGCGTGTGAAAAATTGGAAGAACTGCGCAAAAAAAGACCTCTGCGCACAAAGACAGAGGCACAGCCCGTACGGCGTGAACGCCGTGCGGTCGGCGAAGTCCGCCTTACGGCGGAGGTCGCAAATACCGAACAGGCAAAAACCGTGATAAAAAGCGGAATAGAAACCGTTTTTGCGCCCAACGAAATTGCGGACGAAGTCCGCAGAATGGGCGCAAGGCACGTTGTGGCGTGTATGTCGGATATTTTTGACGGCGCAAAGCCGAACGCATCGGACGTGTGTGTGCAGTCGGCGGCGGCGGTGAGGTTTTATAAAGATTACGGCGTGTACGGCGGTATGCGGCTTAATGTGTTCAATTCGCAGACGGCGGAAAATTACAAAGACCTTAAAAGCGTGCTTATTTCACCTGAGCTTAATCTTCATGAAATATCGGCGCTTTTGAAAAACACCGATGTTTATGCGGAGGTAATAGGCTACGGCAGACTTCCGCTTATGATAATGAAAAATTGTCCCCTAAAAGCGGCGGGGCATTGCGCATCGGGCAAATCGGGATACGTTCTGCACGACAGAAAAAACGAGGAATTTCCCGTAATGTGTACAAAGGACTGCCGTGCTGTATTGCTTAATTCAAAGCCGATTTACACGGCGGATAAAGCAGATGATTTACTGCGCACGGGCATAAATTCGATACGTCTTGTGTTCACAACGGAGAGCGCAAAGCAGTGCGCCGAAATAATAAGCGAATACAAATCGGCGCTTGACGGACAAGCCGCTGCACAGCCACGTCAGAACACAATCACCCGAGGACATTTTTATCGTGGCGTACTTTGACGCAAAAGATAAACTTTTCGTCAGACTTCGACATCGTCGGTCTGCCGTCAAGCGACTTGCTTGTTTATCTTTTGCATACACTATACTATGAAACGGAGAACAATATGTACAGATTTATACTTGCGTCGCAATCGCCGAGAAGAAAAGAGCTTTTGGAAAATATAGGCGCCGAATTTGAGGTAATCGTATCCGATGCGGACGAAAGCTCCGTTTCGGGCGACGGAATAACGCCGGGACTGTATGTCCGTGAACTTGCGCTCATAAAAGCGGCGGCAACCGCAAAAAAGGTTTTAAAAGACAAAAAAGCCGTTATCATTGCCGCAGATACAATCGTAACGCTTGACGGAAAAATCCTCGGCAAGCCGAAGGACGATAACTCGGCAAGGGAAATGCTCTCCTCGCTTTCGGGCAGGAAACACGAGGTTTACACGGGATATTGCGTTATGCGTGTAAAAGACGGCTATACCGTCTGCAAAAGTGTAAAAACAGACGTGTATTTTAAAGAGCTTACACAAGAAAAAATAAACGCATATATAGCCACGGGCGAGCCGTCCGACAAAGCCGGATCATACGGCATACAGGGAATAGGCGGTTTGCTTGTCGAAAAAATAGACGGCGATTACGCAAATGTTGTGGGACTTCCCGTATCGGCTCTGGCGGATACGCTGGAGAGTGAATTTGATATTAATATTTTATAAGCAATCGGTTTTGAAAGGAGCAGAAAATGGGAATATTTGCAAAGGATATAGCGATCGATTTGGGAACTGCAAATACCCTTGTATACGTAAAAGGCAGCGGTATAACAGTCCGCGAACCCTCGGTGGTGGCACTCGATAAATATACGGGCAAGGTGCTTGCGGTGGGAAACGCCGCAAACGAAATGATAGGCAGAACGCCCGAAAACATAGTGGCGGTGCGCCCGATAAAGGACGGCGTTATAGCCGATTTTGACATAACGCAGGCAATGATTTGCGCCTTCATAAAAGAGGCGAGAAAAAGCATTATGAAACCGAGAATAATCGTGTGCGTACCGAGCGGTATAACCGAGGTGGAGCGCCGTGCGGTGGAGGACGCCGTAATACGTGCCGGTGCGAGAGAGGTTGCGCTCATAGACGAGCCTATGGCGGCTGCGGTCGGCGCAGGACTTCCCGTTGACGCACCAAAGGGCAGTATGGTTGTGGACATCGGCGGCGGAACAACGGAGGTTGCCGTTATTTCGCTCGGCGGAATAGTGGCGTCAAAATCAATAAGAATAGCCGGCAACGCTATGGATATAGCAATCATCAACTATCTTAAAAAGGAACATTCGGTAAACATAGGCGAAAAAACGGCGGAGGAAATAAAAATCGCAATCGGCTCTGCATATGAGGACGACAGCGAAAACGTTTTTGAAGTAAAGGGCAGAGATATTTCCACCGGACTTCCGAAAACGGTGCAGATAAAGGAACACGAGGTAAGAACGGCAATAAGCGAAAACATAGACGAAATGATAGAGGCAATAAAGCTTGTGCTTGAAAACACGCCCCCCGAGCTTGCGGCGGACATAATGGAAAACGGCATAATGCTCACGGGCGGCGGCGCATTGATTAAGGGACTGGACAGGCTCATAACCGAGGTCACGAAAGTACCGGCGCACATTGCCGAGTATCCGCTGGACTGCGTTGCGGTCGGAACGGGAAGGTCTATCGAAAAGATAAAGCAAATGCTTGCACAGGCAAAAAAATAAGGACGGATAAAATATGTCATCATTAAAAAAACGCACCCTTACAGCCGCCGCCGTAACGGCGGCAGGCTTGGTAATTTTAGGTGCAATCTCGCATTTTACGGGTTCAAATCCGTTGTCCTCGGCGGTTAAAACGGTGTTTACGCCGTTTCGGAGCGGAGTGGCGTATATATGCCGAAAAGCGGAAAGTGCAGTGAATTTTATATGGGAAATGGACACGTATAAGGACAAAAACGCACAATTGCAAAGCCGTATAACCGAGCTTGAACAAAAAAGCAAGGACGCCGCACAGTACCGTGAAGAAAACGAATACTTAAAAGGCCTTCTGGAGCTTAAAGACAGCGTAAAGGATTATACCTCGCTTGCGGCGGCGGTGATAGGCTGTTCCGAGGACGGAACGTACTCCGAGATAGAAATAAACAAGGGTACATTAAACGGCGTGTCGGTCGGCAACTGCGTTGTTGCAAACGGCGGTGCGGTCGGAACGGTCACGGCGGCAGGTCCTAACTGGGCGACTGTATCGACAATTTTAAACGCAAATTCCGCAACGGGCATACGTGTGACACGTACCGACGGAATAGGCATAGTCGAGGGCGATACCGCTCTCTCACGTGACGGATTATGCAAGATGTCGTTTCTCGATAAGAACTCAAACGTGACGGTGGGCGATTTATTGCAGACGTCAGGCTCGGGCGGAGTGTATCCTTCGGGATTTACCGTCGGCAAGGTGCGCGAAATACGCTCCGACAATTCGGGTGCGCTCGAATATGCGGCAATTGAGCCGTCCGTGAATTTTTCGGAACTATATGCGGTACTGGTAATAAACGGACTGGCATAGCAAATGCGCTTCGCATCTCACCTCATTTCGGGACTCGGAGTATACACATACGCCATCGTCCCCCAAGAAGGCAATCTGCTTGCGCATTTATACATTACAG
Organism: uncultured Clostridia bacterium; assembly: GCA_934481375.1. Taxonomy (GTDB): domain Bacteria; phylum Bacillota; class Clostridia; order UBA1381; family UBA1381; genus UBA4716. The sequence continues at coordinate 12,343 of CAKSPN010000019.1, read as the reverse complement.
TCAGCAACAGAATGGAGAATTATATGAAAAACTTGAAAACGGCGGTGTGGATAATTCTGCTCGTTTTAATTCAGTCGGCGGCGTATATGTGCATAAAAGTGCCGTGCGTAACGATACCGCTCATTATTCCGTTTGCGGCGGCGGTGTCGTTTTTGGAGGACGGTTTCGGTTACGCCGCCCTTATCGGCATAATCTGCGGAATATTACAGGGAACGTTTTTCGGCCCGTCATTTACCGTATCCGTAGCGGTGACGGCGGCGTTTACGCTTGCAATACTGAATTTCAGAAACCGCCCCCGATACGCAAGCGATTTTATAAAGCTTCCCGTATGGACTTTTTTGGCGGTGTTTGCGGAGGGCGCAATATCGTACCCTGTGGCGGAGACAATCCCGTATGTTGCCGTCAATTCGGCAGCGGGTGCGGCTGTTTCGGTGATATTGTACGTTCTTCTTAAAAAGACGGTATACAAAAGCAATTACAAAACTTTTACTTTATAAGGGGTGTTTGAATGTCAGGCGGTAAAATAAGATTTTTTATTTTAAAAGCAACTGCGGTGCTGATGTGTACGGCAATTCTTTTTAAGCTGTTTGACTTGCAGATAATAAAAGGAAACGGCTACAGAGAAATAGCCGATAACAGACTGAGCGCCAATATCGTTGTAAAAGCGCCGAGGGGCGAAATATTCGACCGCTACGGAACTGCGCTTGTTACGAACAAGGTTGGCTACAGAATAATGATACAGCGTCAGAATATGGACGATGATGAGCTTAACGAGGTTTTTGAAAGGATAACCGATTTGCTGAAGTCGTCGGGCTGTGAGTATTACGACACTTTCCCGATAAATAACGGTGAATATACCTTTAAGGCAACGGAAACCTCGGACGTGCAGACGGTACAAAAGCAATGGTTTGAAAAAAGTCCGTACAAGAAATATATTGCCGAAAATATGAGCGCAAAAGCGGTTTTCGATAAGTTAAAGGAGATATATAAAATTTCTCCCTCATATAATGATGAGCAGGCAAGGCGCATTGTCGGAATACGGTACGAGGCGGATTTGCAGGGATTTTCCAACTCAAACGCTTTCACAATAGCCGATGATGTTGATGTAGAGATAGTAACACGAATAAAGGAAAAACCCGATTATTACAGCGGAATAAGCGTTGTCAACAGCTATGTGCGCCGTTACAATAAACCGGGACTTGCAACGCATATTCTCGGACGTGTCGGCAAGATAAGCGCCGAGGAATATAAGGAAAAGTCAAATAAGTACGGCATAAACGACGATATAGGCAAGCAAGGTATAGAGCAGTGGGCAGAGGACTATCTGCGCGGGACGGACGGCATTGCGGGCTCCGTAAAAACGCTTACGGGAAAGGAAGTCACCGTTGACAGCGGCGCCGCTCCCAAAGCAGGCGATTACGTGGTGCTTACCATAGACAGCGGCTTGCAGGAAACAGTTGAAAAAAGCCTTGAAAAGAACATAAAATCAATAAAGCAGAGCGGAAGTGCGAAAAAAGGCGCAGACTGCAATGCCGGTGCGGTATCGGTAATAGATATAAAAACGGGCGATACGCTTGCGCTTGCGTCATATCCGTCATACGATATGTCGAAATTCAACGAGGACTACTCCGCTCTTGTGAGCGACGAGGCAAAGCCTATGTGGAACAGAGCGATAAGCGGTACGTACAGCCCGGGCTCAACGTTCAAGCCGCTTGCGGCAATAGCGGCTATGCAGTCGGGAAAGCTCAGTCCATCGGAGGTGATAGAGGATAAGGGCGTGTACAAATATTACGAGGACTATCAGCCGTCCTGCTGGATATGGTCGGAGTATAAAACCACGCACGGAAAGCTAAACGTCTCGGGCGCAATAGAAAATTCCTGTAACTATTTCTTTTACGAAGTGGGACGGAGAACGGGCATAGATACTTTGGGCGAGTATGCGGCAAAGTTCGGTCTGGGCGAAATGACGGGAATAGAATTAAAAGAGGAAACAACGGGGCATATGTCAAGTCCCGAGTATAAAAAAGAGGCGGTTTCAACCGTCACGTCAAGCGACTGGTACGGCGGTGATACATTGCAGACGGCAATAGGTCAGTCCTACAGCCTGTTCACACCGCTGCAGCTTGCAAATTATACCGCCGCAATTGCAAACGGCGGAACACGCTACAAGGTGAACATTATAAAGAGCATACGTTCGTCCGCAGACGGCAGTGTCGTTTGGGAGTCAAAGCCGAAAGCGGTTGAAAATATAGATATGAAACCCGAGGTTATAAACGCCGTAAAAGAGGGCATGAAGCGAGTGGTAGACGAGGGAAGTGCCGCAAACATATTCCAGAATTACCCCGTTTCGATAGGCGGAAAAACGGGTACGGCACAGGTGGGAAACGGCTCGAACAATGCGCTGTTTATTGCTTATGCACCGTTTGACGATCCGCAGATTGCGGTTTCGGTCGTGCTTGAACACGGCGTATCGGGTGCGAATGCGGCATATGTGGCAAGAGATATTTTTGACGAATATTTCGGTTTGAACAAATCACAGTGAGGAGGGTAAGCATTGGAGGAACTTGTAAAGCTTAAGGGCGTTGGCGACGGCGTTAAGATAAATTTAAGCGGCGATGCCGAATTTTCCGAAATAATAGAGCATTTGCGGAAGAAAATAGACGAGTTCAGGCGCTTTTTCGGGAGCGGACACTGCAACATATATTTTACCGGCAGAAAGCTTGAAAAAAGCGATATGCTGCGGCTTGAGTCGGTGGTTTCGTCAATGCTCCCCGAAAGCAGTATACATTACGGCGAACGGCGCACGGCCGAAAAAGCCGAAGAACCGGCAGAGGAGGAGGAAACAAAGTCCGAGCTTGAGGAAATACGTGAAGTGGTGACAACGAATTTCAAAGCAAACCGTGCAAGGCTCTATGAGGGCGTTGTAAAAAGCGGCAGAACGGTGGAATCGGACGGGCATCTCATATTGATGGGCGATGTCGAAAAAGGCGCAAAGCTTGTCGCATCGGGCAATATAATCGTGTTCGGCTCGCTTAAAGGCAGCGCCGAGGCAGGCTGTATGGGTAATCGCGAAGCATACGTTGCGGCGGTGGATTTCAACCCCGAAACAGTGGATATTGCAGGCGTTGTTATGCGTGAATACGAGTACATACCGGGCATAAAAAAAGCTGTGATAGAAGATGAAAAAATTTCAGTTTATGAATATTTAATTAATGTATAGACAAAATGGAAAATATGTGATATAATTAACTCGTTGTACAATGGATTATTGTATAAAATACATAATTATTGCGGAGTAAAGAGAAATGGGAAAAGTAATCATGTCAGCCTCCGGCAAGGGAGGAACGGGTAAAACCACCTTTGCCGCAAATCTCGGAGCGGCGCTTGCGCTGAAGGGGAAGCTTACGGTGTTGGTTGATATGGATATGGGACTCAGAAATCTCGATGTTGCGCTTGGATTGGAAAGCAGTATTGTTTATGACGTGTCCGATGTGCTTGACGGAAGCTGTTCGCTTGACGAGGCGCTCATAAAGGACAGCAGGTACGAAAATCTGTATTTCATTCCGTCACCGCAGACAAAGGATGCCTCCTCCGTATCGGAGGACGAAATGAAAAAGCTGTGGAAACGGCTTTCGGAAAGGTTTGATTACTGCATAGCGGACGCACCTGCCGGACTTGACGGCGGCTTTAAGCTTGCTTTGAGCGGAGCGGACGAGGCGGTTATCGTAACAGTTCCCGAAACGGCGGCACTGCGTGATGCGGACAGGGCAATTTCCGTAATAGAGGACAGCGGCGTTGAGGAAATAAAGCTTGTTCTCAATAAAGTGCGCCCCGATATGATTGAGCGCGGAATTATGATGAACATTGACGATTGTATGGACATTCTGCAAATACCCATGCTCGGAATTGTCTGCGATGACGAACAGCTTACCGTTTCGTCGCTAAAAGGCGAAATGGCTGTTTCAAATCCGGATTCAACGGCAGGCAGAGCGTTTTTGAACATAGCGGAACGTATTCTCGGCAATGATGTACCCATTATGAATATGGAAATCAAGAAAAAGGGTTTTTGGGAAAGACTCAGATTTCTTTTAGGTAAGTAAAAAAATAAGATGACAGTGGAGAGGAAGGGTTTTCAGTGAATATTGCATTAATCGCACACGACAAGAAAAAAGAACTGATGGTACAGTTTTGCATCGCCTATAAAGGCATTTTGGAAAAACATGTATTGTACGCTACGGGGACAACAGGAAAACTGATAATTGAAAACACGGGACTTAACGTGTACCGCTTTCTGTCGGGACCTCAGGGCGGAGATCAGCAGATAGGCGCAAGAATTGCGTACAATGAAATAGATTTGGTGTTGTTTTTCAGAGACCCGTTAAGTTCGGAAAGCTATGAGCCTGATGTGTTTTCATTACTGCGCCTTTGCGATATGCATAATATTCCGATAGCTACAAATGCGGCAACCGCCGAAGTGCTTATACACGGACTTGAACGAGGCGATCTCGACTGGCGTGATATTGTAAATCCGAAAGATTGATAAAAAGAGGTGTAAAAATATTACACCTCTTTTTTTGTTGTTATCACAAAATGAACCCCGACGGCGTATGCCGTCGGGGTTTTAAGTTATATTTGATAAAAACGGTTCATATAATATTATAATGCAATAAAAATATTCCTTGATTTGTTTACAACACAGTAGTATAATAATGTACAAGTTGTAGGTATATTAAACGGAGGATTTTATCATTTGCATTAAAATGTTTTTCTTTTCTTCCGTAAGCTTAGACCAGTTTGTAAACAGCTCCTTAAGCTCGGGCGTAAGTTCTACCAAGTCGTTTTCGGCGAAGAATTGCGCAAGCGTTATGCCGAAACCATTACAAATAGCCTCAAGGGTATATATGTTTGGTATCGTGTTTCGTTTGTAACAGTTGGAAACCGTTCCTTGTGATAATCCGGCTTCTTTTGCTATGCGGTAATCAGACCAGCCGTATTCTTTTTGCAGTTCCCGTAATCTTTTTAAAACGTTCATTGGTATGCGCCGCCTTTCTTGCCTATATTCTTAATAGTATTATACCTGTAACTTTGGCGTTAAAATAGATAAGAGATGTATTGCTAAAAGCTACTTATGTGGAGGTATTATGGTAAAGTACAAGCACTTTTATGTGATTTTGCGGCGGATTATATTCCCATTATCCCGAAATGCGGAGCAGCTGCGGTATTATATAAAATTTACCCGTCAAAAACCGTGATACTTTTTTCAAAAACTCTTGACACACCGCAATGTATTTTATATAATAATATAATAGGATTATTATGTTAAATTACCGAAAGGAAAAAAATCATAGTGTGTGAACAATGCTGTGATTTATGCCGTCTGTGACGGCGGAACGGAGGATTATTATGGAAAGTATGGGGTTAAACGAGATACGTGAAAAATTTTTGAGCTTTTTTGAAAGCAAAGGCTGTCTCAGATTGGGAAGTTTTCCGCTTATCCCGAAAAACGACGCAAGTCTTTTGCTTATAAACTCGGGAATGGCGCCGATGAAAAAGTGGTTTACGGGAGCGGAGGAGCCGCCCCGCCACAGAGTTACGACGTGCCAGAAGTGCATACGTACTCCCGATATAGAGCGTGTGGGAAAAACGGCACGCCACGGAACATTTTTTGAAATGCTCGGAAATTTCTCGTTTGGCGATTACTTCAAAAGAGAAGCGACCGCATGGGCGTGGGAGTTCTTAACAAAGGTAATGGCTATCCCCGAGGAGAAGCTTTGGGTGTCGGTTTATGAAAACGACGACGAGGCAAGGGATATATGGATAAACGAAGTCGGCGTAAAGCCCGAGCGCATAGTAAAGCTCGGTAAAGAGGACAACTTCTGGGAACACGGCACAGGCCCGTGCGGTCCTTGCTCGGAAATATATTTTGACCGCGGCGAAGAATACGGCTGCGGCAGTCCCGACTGCGGCGTAGGCTGTGACTGCGACAGATTCATGGAGGTTTGGAACCTCGTATTCACGCAGTTCGATAAGGACGAAAACGATAACTACAATCCGCTCCCCAAGCCGAATATTGATACCGGTATGGGTCTTGAAAGACTTGCGGTTGTTATGCAGGGCGTGGGCAATCTTTTCGAGGTTGACACAGTGCAGAACGTAATGCGCCATATAAGCGAAATCGCAGGCGTTAAGTACAAAGAGGACGAAAAAACGGACGTTTCTCTGCGTGTTATAACCGACCACATCAGAAGTACTGTTATGATGATTTCGGACGGCGTTATCCCGTCAAATGAGGGCAGAGGCTATGTTTTAAGACGTCTTTTAAGACGTGCCGCACGTCACGGCAAACTTTTGAATATTGACCGCCAGTTCCTGTACGAGGTTGCCGATACGGTAATAGATACTTCAAAATCGGCGTACCCCGAGCTTGAGGAAAAGCGTGAATATATCAAGAAGATTGTCAAAAAGGAAGAAGAACGTTTTGACGCTACCATAGACAACGGTATTTCGGTTGTAAACGGATATATCGAAAACGCAAAGAAAACGGGTGCAAAGGAGCTTACGGGCGAGGAGGCATTTAAGCTTCACGATACTTACGGTTTCCCGCTCGACTTGACGGTTGAAATGGCTCAGGAGCAGGGCTTGGGCGTTGATATAGACGGCTTTAACAAGGCTATGGACGAGCAGAAAGCAACCGCAAAAGCGTCAAGAAAAGACGGCTCAAGCTGGGACGCAGAGGAAAGCTACAGCTTTGAAAACGTAAAAGAGCCGACAAAGTTTACAGGCTATACATCTCTTGAAACCGAAAGCACGGTTGCCGGAATAGTTGCCGAGGGCGAGGTTTCGGGCGAGATTACCGAGGGTGAAAAAGGTATAATCGTAACATACGAAACACCGTTCTATGCTGAAATGGGCGGACAGTCGGGCGATATAGGAAAAATATTTAACGACAAAGCCGAAGCACAGGTAACATACACCAGAAAAACAGGCGACGGAATATATCTGCACGAGGTGCTTATGAAGAAAGGCACAATCGAGCCGGGCGATAAGGTAACGCTTAAGGTTTGCAGAAAGAACAGACTTGCCGTAAGCAGAAACCACAGCGCAACGCACTTGCTGCATAAGGCATTGAAAGAGGTGCTCGGCGCACACGTTGCACAGGCAGGCTCGCTCGTTACGGCAGACAGACTGCGTTTCGACTTCTCGCATTTTGAGGCAATGACCACCGAACAGCTTATCGAAACAGAGCACAAAGTAAATAACGCAATTTTGGAATGTATGGATATAACCGTCCGCGAACTGCCGATAGACGAGGCTAAAAAGCTCGGCGCAGAGGCGCAGTTCGGCGAAAAGTACGGCGATGTTGTAAGAGTTGTTTCGATGGGCGATTACAGCATAGAATTCTGCGGCGGAACTCATCTTAAAAACACGTCCGAGTGCGGCTTGTTCAAGCTTGTATCGGAGGGCGGCGTTGCGTCGGGCGTAAGACGTATCGAGGCTGTTACGGGTCAGGGCGTGCTTGACTATATTGCGGACAGAGATGCGCTTATCGCAAATACGGCGGCGGCATTAAAGACAAATCAGATACACGAAATAGACAAAAAAGCGGCGGCTCTTGCGGAGGAGTATAAAGACTCGCAGAAAACCGCAGCGGAGCTTGCGGAAAAGCTTGCGGCAATAAAAACGCAGAATATGATGGACAGCGTTAAAAAGATAGGAAACGTAAGTCTTTTGACGGTGCGCACGGACGGTATAACCGCAAACGATATGAAAACGCTTGCCGACCAGGCAAAGGCGCAGATGGAGAACGGCGTAGTCGTTCTTGCGGCTGATACGGATAACAAGGTAACGTTTGTCGCAATGGCGGTCAAGGAGGCTGTTGCAAACGGCGTTCACTGCGGAAACATCATACGTGAACTTACGGCGATGTGCGGCGGCAAAGGCGGCGGCAAGCCGGATATGGCGCAGGGCGGCGGCAAGGACGCAGCCAATATCGACAGTGCGCTGGCCAAGGCAGAGGAAATAGTTTCGGAAATGGTTAAATAAGGAGAATATAATGTACAGATTTTTACGTTTTCCCGACGGCAAGCCAAAAGCCGTTACCCTAAGCTATGACGACGGCTCGAAGCTTGATATACAGCTGAGGGAAATAATAGACAAATACAAGATAAAATGCACATTCAATATATCGAGCCGTATGCTCGGCGATGAATTTCATCTTACGGCGGACAAGGTAAAGACGGAGCTTTTTGAAAAAGGCCACGAAATAGCCGTACACGGAGCGCATCATATGGCTCCGGGTCAGAGCCGTCCGATAGAGGGCATACAGGACGTTCTGGAATGCCGCAAAGACCTTGAAAAGCTTTTGGGCTGTATTGTGCGAGGTATGGCGTATCCGAACTGCGGAATAACGAGAATGGAAAACGGCGACTCGTACGAGAATATCAGAACATATCTGAAAAGTCTCGATATTGCGTATGCACGTACGCTCGGCGGTGACAACGATTTGTTCCGTCTGCCGACGGACTGGTATGCGTGGATGCCGACAGCACACCATAATAATCCGCAAATTTTCGAATATATAAAGAAATTTACGGAGTTTGACCCGTCAAAGGTTTACTGGGGCGACAGGGGCGCAAGGCTGTTCTATCTTTGGGGACACAGCTTTGAGTTCGGAAATGACAACAGCTGGGACAGGCTCGAAAAAATCTGCGAGGGTCTCGGCGGAAAAACCGATACCTGGTATGCGACCAATATGGAAATATACAATTACGTCAACGCATATCTCTCGCTTGTGTACAGTGCGGACGGAAAAACGGTTTACAATCCGTCGCTTCTGACGGTTTGGTTTGAAACGGACAGCGGAGTTTATTCCGTAAAGTCCGGGGAAACAATAACGCTTTAAGGAGGATTAATATGGAGGACTGCTTATTCTGTAAAATAATCAACGGTGAAATCCCGTCAAAAAAGGTCTATGAGGACGATATGACGCTCGCTTTTTACGATATTGACCCCCAGGCGCCGGAGCATATTGTGATTGTGCCGAAAGCACACATAAAAAGCGCAAACGAAATTGATGAAACAAATGTAAAATACGTAACGCATATATGGGAGAAAATTCCGCAGATTGCAAAGGAACACGGCTTTGCCGAAAACGGCTACCGAGTTGTAAACAACTGCGGAGCAGACGGCGGACAGAGCGTGCCGCATCTGCATTTTCACCTCATGGGCGGCAGAGCGTTCGGCTGGCCGGCAGGTTAATAGCAAAAACAGCGCCGCCTTACGGGCGGCGCTGTTGTTTTAATGAGAGGAGATGTTTAATATGAGAAAGATAGCTTTACTTGTATCGGTATTTGCCGCAATTCTTATGTGCGGTACGGCGTATGCGGCAAACGGCGATATTGCGGGGGAAATATATACAACCGATATTCTTACGCAGATAGACGGAAAAGATATTCCCTCATACGCAATCAACGGCGAAACGCTTATTGCGCTTGAGGACCTTGAAGCGTACGGCTTTAACGTTAAGTATGACGACTCGATACGCGCCGTCTTTGTAAATCAGACGGGAACGTGTCCCGAGGATTTCAATCCGAGAGTGCCGAGGGGAAAAGTCGGAGGCATTGCCGGATATTATTACGAAAGCGATATAAAAGCTTACGTAAACGGCAGATATGTGAGCGCATATTCGTTAAACGGAAAAATGGCGGCAAAAGTTGAGGAATTGGGAGATGCGGGCGAAAATTTGCCGTACGGCATTTCGCAGTATCTTATGACATATAACTGGGATAACGATAAGCGTCTTTTGTCATTGTATACCGAAAAGGATAAGCTTCCGTCGGTTGAAAAAATCAAAGACGATTACAAAAACAGCGACAGCTTCGGCTGGTTTTTCTCAAGGGAAATTCCGACGGAGAGCGGCTGTGTGCTTGTGGGCGGACATAGCGGTACAACGCACGGCACATATATGAATTATAAATTCCTGCGCTACAGCGATAAGCTGTATATGGGACTTGATGAGGTTTTGCGTGCATACGGATTTTATGATTACTGGGGACACACAGAGGCGGACAATATCCGTACGGACGGGGATAACCTTGTGTTTGATGGCGTAAAATTCGACGGCAGAAACGGCACGTACAGCCTTAATCTGATTACTTTTGAAATGTCGGTTGTCGGCGAGGAAAAGTTTGACCCCAATTTGAGATCCGTTCCGGAGGAGATTTCCTCACCGGAGGGAAAGAGCATAAAAACCTCGGGTGTAAACGTTGAAATAGATAAAAAGCCCGTTCAGGCATATTCGGGACAAAATCTGTACCGTGACGGCGACAGCATAACGTTTATCGACGCCGATGTTATTTTGCATTTCGGGTTCACAAAATCGGAAAACGACGGTATTGTGATATACAATAAAACAGGCAAAACGGATACTGCATGGAATGATGCGGTGCGTCCGTCAGGCGAGGATTTCGGAACGGTTGTGTTTGACGATAAGTCGGTGTATATAAACGGCAGAAATGTAGGTTCATACATTGTCGGCGGAAAAAGGCTTATAAATGCCGATCATCTTTGGGACGTATCGGTTTATCAGTCATCGGCGGAGTATGTTCTGCACGGCAAATACGGTCTGAGCGATTACCTTATCAGCGGAAAATATAATTCGGAAACAAACACGCTGTCGCTTGATACCTCGGGATATGCGGACGTGTACTTCGATACGTTAAAGGAAGCCGTTAAATTAAGAAACTTTAATCTGCCGAGCATATATACGCCCGATGATGTGAAAGTAACGGTGATAGCGGATACGGATAATCTGTTTATCGTATCACATTCGTTTAAAGAAGAATTCGGTGCGGATTGCTATATGGTTGTTACGGAAGACGGAAAATACGGCAAAGCGTATCATATAAACGACTTTTTCGCCCTGTACGGGGTGAGCCAGGCGGAAAGCTTCAGCTATGCTGATAATCATATAACCGCAAAAACGGGAAACGGCTCGGAATACAGCCTTGACCTTGACACTTTTATTGTAACGGGAGTTTAAGCTTTATATGAAAAATTACGAAAATACAATAAGAGCCTGCTTTATCGGCTATATTGTACAGGGGATAGTAAATAATTTTGTGCCGCTGCTGTTTATCACGTTTCAGTCGCAGTACGGCATACCGCTGTCGGAGATAACAATGCTTATCACGATAAATTTTATGCTCCAGCTTGGGGTTGACCTGGCGTCGGCATTCTTTATCGATAAAATCGGCTACAGAGCGTCAACGCTTCTGGCGCACGGTTTTGCGGCGGCGGGACTGATTATGCTTGCAATACTTCCCGAGGTAATGAATCCGTTTTGGGGACTTGTTATTTCGGTGCTGTTTTATGCGGTCGGAGGCGGACTTTTGGAGGTCGTTATAAGCCCTATGGTGGAGGCGTGTCCGAGCAAGCATAAGGCAAGAACAATGAGTATGTTACACTCGTTCTACTGCTGGGGAACGGTGGGCGTAATAGCGGTATCCACGCTGTTTTTCGCCGTTTTCGGCATACACAACTGGAGAATACTTGCCGTTTTATGGGCAATAATCCCCATAGCGAACGGTATATTCTTCACAAGAGTGCCTATAGCGGCGCTTTCCGCAGATGAGGACGGCGGATTGTCGATAAAACAGCTTTTCGGCAAAAAAATCTTTTGGGTGTTTCTGCTTATAATGTGCTGTTCAGGTGCAAGCGAACAGGCTGTGAGCCAGTGGGCGTCGGCTTTTGCCGAAAAAGCGCTCGGGATTTCAAAATCGGTCGGCGATATTGCAGGCCCCACGCTGTTTTCGGTACTTATGGGCGTTTCAAGGGTGATATACGGCAAATTCGGCGGAAAAATCAGCCTTGATAAAATGATGATTTCAAGTTCACTGCTGTGCGTTTTGGCATATCTTGTCATTTCGCTTTCCGCATCGCCCGTTATGGGACTTATCGGTATTGCCGTGTCGGGATTTGCCGTCGGCATACTGTGGCCCGGCGCATACAGCAAGGCGGCTGTGTCGATAAAGGGCGGCGGCACGTCTATGTTCGCACTGCTTGCATTGGCAGGCGATCTCGGCTGCAGCGGCGGTCCGACATTTGCCGGCAGAATTGCGGCATCGGCAGGCGATAATCTTAAAACGGGCATACTTGCGACGGTGGTTTTTCCAGCCGTGCTTACGGCGGTGCTTGTTCTGATGCGCAAGCGGAAAACAACGGCGTCATAATATTGAATAAACCGTAAATGTATGGATAATGTTTCGGGTCGATGAGGGCATCGGGTAGATTATAATATCAAGTGCAATAAAATATAGACTTCATACTCAACATAGTGTAAAAT
>CAKSPN010000018.1 GCA_934481375.1 uncultured Clostridia bacterium | reverse complement strand
ATGTATATATCAGCGTTTTCAAAACTGAATACTCTCCTACTATTGACAAGCTGAATTGACAATGTGTCTTCAGTTTTGTTGTTATTCCCTCGTATATTTTACTTAGGATAACTGAAAGCCGGATCACATTGTGACTCGGCTTTTTTGTTTTAAAAATTTAAGGAGGCAAGCTATGAATTACCAAAAGTATGTTAAAATGTATCACCCCGTTCCTCTGAAAAACAGAGAATGGCCGGACAAGGAGATTACAAAGGCTCCCGTATGGTGCAGTGTGGATTTGCGTGACGGAAACCAGGCGCTTTACTCACCGATGACAATTGATGAAAAAATCGAATTTTTCCAATTTCTCGTAAAGCTCGGCTTTAAGGAAATAGAAGTAGGATTTCCTGCGGCGTCGAACACGGAATTTGAATTTGTACGCCGTCTTATAGACGAGGACTTAATCCCCGACGATGTGTCCATTCAGGTGCTTACTCAGGCAAGAGAACACATTATAAAGAAAACAATCGAGGCTTTAAAGGGCGCAAAAAACGCCATAGTTCATCTGTACAACTCAACCTCAACGCTTCAGAGAAAGGTTGTGTTTAAAAAGAGCAAAGAGGAAATCAAACAGCTTGCCGTGGACGGTGCAAAGCTTGTGGTTGATTTGGTTGAGGGAAGCCTTGACGGAAATATCAGATACGAATATTCGCCCGAAAGCTTTACCTGTACCGAGCCGGAATATGCGGCGGAGATAACAAACGCCGTACTTGACATATTCAAGCCGACTCCCGAGCGGAAAGTAATAGTAAATCTGCCCTCCACAATTGAGGTTGCAACCGCAAACGTTTACGCCGATCAGATAGAATATATGTGCAAAAACTTAAACAACCGTGAAAATCTTGTAATAAGCCTTCACGCACACAATGACCGTGGTACGGGAGTAGGCTCGACGGAGCTCGGAATACTCGCAGGTGCGGACAGAGTGGAGGGAACGCTGTTCGGAAACGGCGAGCGCACGGGTAACACGGATATTGTTACGGTTGCGCTTAATATGTTTGCGCAGGGCATCGATCCCAAGCTTAACCTTGAAAACATTGACGAGGTTATAGAAATATACGAGCGCTGCAACAAACTGCCGATAAATCCCCGTCACCCGTATGCGGGCGAGATGGCATATGTCGCATTCTCGGGTTCGCACCAGGACGCAATCAAGAAAAGCTTTGACCTGTTTGAAAAAGAGGGTTCAAAGATATGGGCAAACCCGTATCTTACAATAGACCCGTCCGACATCGGCAGAAAGTACGAGCCGATACTTATAAACAGCCAGTCGGGCAAAGGCGGCGTAAGCTATGTAATGGAAAACAAATACGGCTACACGCTCCCGAAAAATATGCTTGTTGAATTTTCACAGCTTATCAATGAGCTGTCCGATAAAAAACAAACCGTCCTTGCTAACCATGAAATACACGTTGCGTTCAAGGATACATACGTAAATATCGCTGCTCCGATTTCAAGTGTAAGCTATCATTCAACCGTATCGGGCGACAGCACCGCATTTGAAATGACAATCACCGACAACGGCAAAACGCACCTGCTGAAGGCTGACGGAAACGGCCCGCTCGATGCGGCGTGCAAGTGCCTGAGAAAATACACGGGCAAAGAATTTGAAATATGCGAATATACCGAACATGCGCTTGAGAGAAAGTCCGACTCGAAGGCTGCCGCATATATTGCGATTAAAACTCCCGAAGGCAAAACCGTATGGGGGTCGGGCGTTGATGCAAACATCAATACCGCTTCGATATATGCACTCTTAAGCGCAGTAAACAGAATGATTAATGCTTAATCCGAAACGGATACCGAAAAAAACGGTATCCGTTTTTTTTGCTGAAACCCGTGCAAAAAATAAATGTTGCAAAATGTGAATAAATAATGTATAATAACAGTAAGTATACTCAAAACACATTAAGGAGGGATACGGATTGTCGGATTACAGCAGAAGGAACAGAAAGAGCCAAAGCGGCGGCAGCGATTTTAACTGGGACGAATATGACAAGCTCACATCAAGAGCGTCGTCATCGGAGGAAATAAGCACCGGTGGCGAGGAGCTCTCAAGACGCCGTGCGCACAGAGCTGCTTTGGAAAATCAGCCCCGTCCGCAGAATAAACGAAAAAAGCGTCCGAAAAACAGAGCCTTACGCAAGAAAATACGCACGATAATTTTATCGGCTCTGCTCATTTGCCTTATCATATGCACGGGCATAGGCATAGGAATGTATGCGGCAGTTTCGAGAGAAATAAAAGATATGAATATTCAGACTCTTACGCTGAATTATTCATCATTTATATATTATGAAGACGCAAACGGAAATACAAAGGAATATGAGCAGATACAGTCGTCGCATAACCGTATATGGATAGACTCGGCGCATATTTCGCCGTACCTCAAGGACGCAATGGTGTCGATCGAGGACGAGCGTTTTTACAAACATCACGGCGTTGACTTAAAGCGTACCCTGGGCGCAACGGGAAAATACATTCTGTCAAAGGTCGGTTTCGGCTCGTCTGACTACGGCGGCTCGACCATTACCCAGCAGGTTATAAAAAATATCACAAACGAGAAAAGCAAAACCGCAACTCGTAAAATCAAGGAAATGATGCGTGCGGTCGCTATGGAACGCCAGCTTTCAAAGGACGAAATTCTCACAATGTATCTTAACATTGTTTACTTCGCCAACAACTGCTACGGCGTTGAAGCGGCGTCGCAGACCTACTTCAATAAAAATGCGTCGCAGCTTTCGCTTGCCGAGGCGGCGTCAATAGTGGGCATTACGCAGTATCCGTCCGAATTTGACCCGATAGCTCAGCCTGAAAAGAATACGGAAAAGCGCAATGTCGTGCTGAAGAAGATGCTTGATCTCGGAAAGATAAGCGACGATCAGTATTCGCAGGCTGTGAATACAAAGCTTTCGGTAAGCCATTCGGCAAAGCGCAGTCAGCAGGGCGTATCGTCATATTTTACAGACCAGGTGGTTGCGGACGTTATACGTGATTTGCAGACGCAAAAGGGTTATTCCGAAGACTTCGCAACACAGCAGGTATACAACGGCGGATTTAAAATTTACTCCACTGTAGATAAAAACATACAGGAAACAATGGAAAAGGTGTTTGAAAACACCGGAAACTTCCCGTCAACGGGAAAAGGCGGTCAGTCCGCAATGGTTATAATCGATCCGTACACAGGCGGCATAAAGGGACTTGTCGGCGGCATAGGCGAAAAAACCGACATACGAGGCTGGAACAGAGCAACGCAGACAAGGCGTCAGCCGGGATCGTCAATAAAGCCGATTTCGGTTTACGGTCCGGCTGTAGATATGGGTAAAATAACCGAGGCTACAATAGTAAAAGACGAAAAAATAACAATAGGAAACGACAACTGGTCGCCGAAAAACTCATACAACGACTTTCTCGGCGATATGACCGTTATGGAGGCGGTTGCACGCTCGTCAAACATTCCTGCCGTAAAGGTTTTGGATATGGTGGGACTTTCCTCGTCATTCGGTTATCTGCAGAACAAGTTCCATATATCAACGCTCGTTGAGGGCGACAAAAACTACTCGTCACTGTCGCTCGGCGGTCTTACCGACGGCGTCACCGTAAAGGAAATGTGTGCGGCTTACAGCTGTTTTGTAAACAGCGGAAAATATATCGCTCCGTACACTTACACGCAGGTGGTCGACTCCACGGGACAGGTTATTTTGCAGAACTCGGCAAATTCGTCGCAGGCGATAAGTGCGGCGGCGGCATATATAACGGCAGATTTGCTTTCGGGCGTTGTTGATTCCTCGGTAGGTACAGGACGTTCGGCAAAGCTTGATAATATGCCTACTTACGGCAAAACGGGTACCACGGACAGAGACTTCGATAAATGGTTTATCGGATTTACACCGTATTATGTCGGTGCCGTATGGTACGGATTTGATGAACCCGGCTCGCTTTCAAAAGCAGGCGTAAGCGGAAATCCGGCACTTAATGCATGGAAACAGGTTATGAGCAGAATTCACTCGTCACTGCCCGAAAAAGAGCTTTCAAAGCCGTCAAATGTTGTTGAAAAGAGCATATGCACATACTCGGGCAATCTTGCAACAAGCACCTGCCCGACAGAAAAGGCATATTTTGTGGAGGGAACACAGCCAAAAGCGACCTGTAATGCGTCACACGCATCACGGAAAAAGAGCACGGACGCTCCGACTGCTTCGGCGGCGCCTTCAAAGAGCCTTGACGGCGAAAATAAGGATAATAAGACCAATCATAATACAGGCACTGCCTCCGGCGGAGGAAACGCAAATACGGAGCCGTCAGGCGGCAGCGGTAATTCGTCGGGCGGCGGCAATTCGGCGCCTGCCGGCGGTGAAAGCACAAATACGGGAACGTCCGGCGGCGGAAACTCCGCCCCCGAAAAGAGTCTGGACGAATAATACGAAAATACCTCAACCGTTGGAATGTGTACCGAATAATATTGACGAATAAGACACATTGAGGTATAATATGTTATGGCAACAGCCAAAAGGGGTAATGGGGCAGAGAATCGGAAATACACTCTGCCCCGCTTTTTTATCAGAAAACATTTAGCTTGCACAGTATGTTAATGAATTCATTTCTGACAACTTTTTGACAACTTAGAAATGCAAAAGTATCTGATTTATGCCTATTCATGCATAGCTGAAAACAAACAAAAAAAACGCTTAAACCATTTGTTTAAGCGTTTTTTGTGGTACGCCATCGGGGGCTCGAACCCCGGACACCCTGATTAAGAGTCAGGTGCTCTACCAACTGAGCTAATAGCGCATATCCTTTCGTGATGACCACGAGTAATATAATACCACGTTTTTCATTGTTTGTCAACACTTTTTTTGAATTTTCAAGAAAATATTTTTTCAGCACCGCAAAAATCCGCATCATACGCCTTTTGCAGTACATATCGGCAGCGGAGAATAATATTGTTTATTATTCTCCGCTCCTTATTATCTTTTTATACACAGTTTCCGCCGCAGAAATATCCTTATTACACAAAATCTTATATTGTTTCGTACAGCCGACAAGCTTATCGGCAAGTTCAAGCGTTTTGATAAATTTTTCCCCTTTTTCTGCGGGAATGTATATCTGCTGCATAAGTCGGACGGGGATTTCTGATTCAAGCGGTTTTTCCACGCTGTTTTTTTCGCTCCGCTCCAAAAAGCACAAGTCTGTAAGAACAACGCTTTTATTTATATTCCAGCCCTCTTTTCCGCCCCAGGGCGTGCCGTAGGCAGTCATTCTGCCGTCTTTGTACCGTATAAGCGGTTTGTCACCGTTTATTATTTCGCATTTTCCGCCCAAAAGCTGTTTCCACAGATTTATATGCGTGGATTTTCCGACTCCGCTGCGTGCCAAAAGCGCAATACCTCTGCCCTCCGCCGCAATTACCGCTCCGTGCATGAGAAATCCGTCGTATTCAAGTATTTTCTCCGCAATTCTGCGGTAAACCGCAAGGCTTTCAAGATACCCCTTGTCAAATCCGTTGCCCTCCGCTTCTATCTCGGCATCGCTCAGGCATACCGCAAAATCAACCTGATTGCCGCTTATAATGTAATCACGGCACATATTCTCTATATATGGATATTTGTTTTCAATGCGGACAGCCAAATCCGCCAGTTTAACCGTAAACATATCTGCGACCCTCTCTTATATATAGTTGTATTTCTTTCTGTTTGCCGCAAAAAGCACCGCCGACACCGCAAGCGTTACACCCTCGGCGGCAACTATCGCAAGCCATATGCCGTCCACTCCCCACAAAATAGGGAATATCTTAATCGCCGCCACCTGAATAATAAGCGTCCGCAAAATTGAAATAATCGCCGAGGTTTTTCCGTCATTAAGACCCGTAAAGAATGCCGACGCAAATACGTTAAATCCGCACATACTGAAAGCAATGTTGTAAAGTCTTAAAGCGTTTGCGGTCATATCGCAAAGCTCCCTGTCGTATCCGACAAAAACCTCCGCAATCGGGCGTGCAAACGCAATCCCCGTAACGGTCATTGCTGCAGACACAACCGCCGTTATAACAAGACTTTTCCTGAGAAAGCTTTGCAATTCATAATTATTTTTCGCTCCGTAATGGTATCCCACTATCGGACCGCAGCTTATCGCGTATCCGAAAAATATGGCATTAAAAACATAACTCACATACATTATTACTCCGTATGCCGCCACACCGTTTTCGGCGGCGACACGCATAAGCTCCGCATTATATAATATTCCCACCACCGATGCGGACAGATTTGTAAGCATTTCCGAAGCACCGTTTGCGCAGGCGTGTCCGATAGCCTTAAAATCAGGTTTGGTTTTTACAAAATAAAGCACCTTGTTCTTTTTTAACGCAAAATATGCAAGCGGAACAACCGCACCCGTTATCTGAGCCGCCGCCGTTGCCGCCGCCGCTCCCGCAAGACCTGTCTTTAATACGTATACCAAAACAAAATCAAGCACCACGTTCATAATTCCCGACGCCACAGATACAACAAAGCCTATTCTCGGTTTTTCCGCCGTTACCAGGAAGCTTAAAAAGCTGTTTTGCAATACGAAAAACACCATAGATGCCAATAAAATTCTTCCGTAAAGCACGCAGTCGTCTATTATAAGCTCGCTTGCGCCCAAAAGCTCCGAAATCTGACGTATATACACAAAAGTAACTGCCGAAACAATAAGCGTTGCGATACATTCCGTGTACGTAATCATTGTAAAATATCTGTTAGCCTTGTCCTTATGCCCCTCGCCGAGGGTTTTGGCAATAAGCGCACTTCCGCCCGTACCTGCCATAAATCCTATTGCGCCGATTGCCATAAGTATCGGCATAATTAAATTTATTGCCGCAAATGCGTTTTTTCCGACGCACCTTGATACAAAAAAGCCGTCTACTATAGTGTACACGGACGATACTATAATCATCATAATGCTTGGGAACGAAAAACGCAGCAGTTTTCCGTAAGTAAAATGCTCCGATAATTTTATATTCATATATTTCTCCCCTTGTGAAATATTATATTTCTCTTATTAAGGCTGAAAAATGTGCGGAATTTTATTCTCGCATTATTAGGCTGACAGAAAATTTTGCAGATTGTGCATTTAAGTAAACGCCGCACCTGTATACAAATGTGCGAGATGCGGAATTTTATTCTCGCCTTATCAGGCTGACAGAAAATTTTGCAGATTGTGCATTTAAGCGAACGCCGCATATGTATATATGCAAGCGAGCGCAAATGTGCGAGATGCGGAATTTTATTCAGCCTACAGCTATTCTACATTATATATATAATATATCCCAATGTCAAGCTTGACTTTTTTTCCGAGTATGATATAATGAAGAAAAAATATGCAGAGGTGTAAGAATAATGTACGCAAATTACCATACACACACATACAGATGTATGCATGCGGAGGGTACTCCGGAGCAATATGTCAAAAATGCCGTCAAAGGCGGTATGAAAATACTGGGATTTTCGGATCACGTCCCATACCCGTACAAGGACGGTTTTATATCCAATATGCGAATGAAAGTCGGCGAAACGGCGGATTATGTTTCGGATATAACCTCGCTCCGTGAAGAATACAAGGACAAGATTAAAATTTTTATAGGCTATGAAGCTGAATATTTCCCCAAAAGATTTTCCGCCATGCTTGAAAACATATGCAGTTATGAATGTGATTATCTGATACTCGGTCAGCATTTTCTGGATTGTGAGCCTGACGGCGAGTATTCGGCTCTCCCCTGTTCGGACGACAGAATGTTAGGCGCATACGTTGATTTGGTAATTGAAGCGATACATACAGGCAAATTCTCATACATAGCGCACCCCGACCTTCCCCTGCCGCTTTCCGATGCGGATTTATATGCAAAGCATATGGAGCGTATGTGCCGGGAAGCGAAAGCACTTTCCGTGCCTTTGGAAATAAATATGCTCGGTTTTCTTACACACCGCCAGTATCCGCATAATGAGTTTTGGGAAATAGCAAAGGACATCGGAAATGATATTGTTATCGGCTGTGACGCACACTGCGCCGAATTTCTGAGCAATACCGAATATCATAAAAAGGTCTATGAATATGCAAAAAGTTTTGGCTTTGAGCCGCTGAAAGAAATAGCTTTTAAGAAAGTAAAATAAAAGCTTTGCATTCGGATAAGTATCCGCCATAGTGCTGATGTTATGTAAACCTTAAAATATAAAAATCCGTATTTCTGCCGGGATTATTTAATTACCTTGACAGAATACGGATTTTTAAATGCTTAATTACCCTATAGATTTACACTACTCTCAAGCCTTTCATTTTAATACTCCTTTCATTGTTGAGTTTAATTACCCTATAGATTTACACTACTCTCAAACCAGTTATTTGCTGACATAACAGCGGCGTTGGTTTAATTACCCTATAGATTTACACTACTCTCAAACATTCGCGTCCTTTATAAATTGCTTCTTTAAGTTTAATTACCCTATAGATTTACACTACTCTCAAACAACCCGTAAATCATTATGCAATGTGATTCGGTTTAATTACCCTATAGATTTACACTACTCTCAAACCTCTGACCGTCTTTTGAATAACGCCTGCCAGTTTAATTACCCTATAGATTTACACTACTCTCAAACATATTTCCTTGTATGCTCGTCATGCATAAGTTTAATTACCCTATAGATTTACACTACTCTCAAACCTCAAACCTCAAAATCCGAGAAATGCCTCTACGATAGGCATGTGTATATAGGGTAACCTTTAGCAAATCTACATTAATATTATACCGATTTTATGCGGTTTTGTCAATCATAAATTAAAACTCGCAAAGGTCCTCATCTGTTACAAGCCGCTCCGTTCCTTCAATATTTTCATACGCATGGCTTTCTATAAGCAGAACATACATCTGCTTAAGGCGGACCTCCTCCGCAAAGCGGCGCATTTCCGAATCGGAGAAAAAACTGCGCATATTTATAAACACAAACAGCTTTCTTCCGTCAAACTCGGTTACGAGCGACATATAATACAGCACCGCCTCGGTAAGCGACTCATAATCCTCGGCGGCAGAAACATGCAGAGACTTTATTACTGTTTCCGGAGTAAGTTTTGTACATTCGGTACGGAAAGGAAAATCAAAGCACAGCTCCGATATATAGTTTTCAATATCCGCCATAAGCTGAGAGGTTTTTAAAAAATGTTCTTCGTCCTCCGCACGTTTTTCCAAAGCGGAGCATATACCGGAAAGCACCTGCTTTGTATTTACCGAAAAAGGAATAAATTTATCGATAATATTAATGTTTTTATGCAATGACACAGGAGTACCGTTTTCAGATAAAACTATTTTCCCATCTGCACCCTCGCTTTGTTTATGCAATTCCTCAATGTATGAGCGAAACAGCGCTTTATTTTCGATTACAAGCGAAAACACTTCGCCCTCTTTTATTTCAAATGCCGAATTTCCGAGCGGAGTTGTCATTTTCATAAAATCACAAGCCTTTCATCGCTGTCAATAATATCGCTTTTTGATGTCCCCGTAATATAAGACATACCGGCAAACTGCTTTTCCGTTACCGTAAGAAGCTGAACAATACCTTTTGGCGGTTTGTTTCTATTTACGGTATCAAACACGGATCGCTGCACGGAGCCGTTTAACACCATACGGCAATAAACGGACTCCTGCATCATAATAAAGCCGTTTTTTAACAGCATATTTCTAAATTTTCTGTATTCACGCCTGTCGGACGGTGTTTCGACAGGCAGGTCGAAAAAAACTATAATTCTCATAAATCTGTAACTCATAATATTTGTGCAAAGCGTATTAACGATATTTCCGAATCGTTAATTGCATTGAAAACACTTTTTGTATAAATCTTTATCGCATTGAGCAGAGTCTGCACATTGCCGTCAACGGTCACAGGCTCGTTAAGCATAGAAAGCAGACAATATTTTTCGTCCTTTGTAAATTCCTCAACCTCCATATCTATAACCGTTCTGTCAACCATTATGCGGAACGGCTCCATAAGATCGCAGGAAAGATTATAGGGATTGAACATATTGTCGTGAAACAGTCCGAGCTGAGTAAGATATCCGTTTGCTGTAACCTCTTTATTAAATGTTGACAGCAAAATCGAATAACCGTAATTTAAAGCAGCATTTATCGGATTTTCCTGTCCTCTTGAAAAGTCCTTCCCGAAAAGCGCATTAAAATACACCTTGGCAGCATGTCCTTCTCTGTTGGATTCATCGCCGTATTGCATCTGCGAAACGTATTCTATAAGCATATCTCCTTCTTTGATGCAATTCAAATCATATAAAAGCTGTGCCTGATTACGTATTTTTTCTGCGGCAATTTCAGTCCATACTGACTTTTTCTGATCCTCCGTCCATACTATCTGCGTCCGTATTTTTCTTGAAGAATCGTGGCAGCCGCTGTAAGGCTGCAGTTCACCGTAAGGCGTCCGCTTTTCGTCGCAGAAAATTATACGTATTTTTCGTTTGGTAAGCTCCGATAGCAGACAGCCGGTCATTGAGACCGCAGGATTTTCAATGATAAGCATTGCTATTTCTTCAAGGAAAACCCGTTTGGTCTCATCACCTCTGATTACCATATATCCCATACTTAAATCAAGCTTGCACCGGCTTGTTATCATAACTGTCCGCCAACTCATAACAGCTCCTTAAGGTTTTGCGAAACCGTTTCGTACAGACCGGACGCAGACCTGTCAACTATGCGCACATCAGAATAATTCCAGTTGCTTATGTTTGCACTCAAATATACACTTCCGGCGCTCTTTGATGCACCTACAATTTGCATATCGCAAGTATTCGCTCTATTTGTTTTAAGATAAAGAACAAGATTTGCAATACACTCCATTTGTTCAAAAATATTCGCATTTTTAAATTTTTCAAGCTCATCTTCTCCAAGAGTCAAATGCGCCCCCGGCATTTTTAAGAATTTATCTCCGTTTATTTTTTCCTTAAGATAATTGAATACCAATTCATTTTCCTCTGTTGAAACCCTGTCAAATTTCTCACTTACGGTATATTTCGGATTTTTCTTTTTCTTTTCAAGTATATTATCTATCCGTTTTATATACGCCGTATAATCTTCAGTGAAAAAAGCTGTTTCCAACGAACGCATCAACACTCGTTTCCCTCCGTTCGATTTCCCTGTAAGACAAACCTTAAAGCCATCAAGCGAAAATACTGTGTTTATTTTAAACATCCGGTCACCCAGCGGAAATCCTATATTTTTTGTCATTTCACCAAGCTCCTTACGCACATATTCCGCCGCAAATTCTTTGTCGCTCTTAAACTTTTCGGCAATAAGCAAGTCCACGGGCAATAGTGTAAGTTCATTTTTCTTGCCCTTTTTATATTTTACTAATATAAAGAATGATAAACCCTTATCGTTATATCCACCGTATTTCATAGGATCAAGTCCGTTTTTTCTCGGAACAAGCGCATTATTTCCTGCTCGCTGTGGATTTTGCTTAAAAAATCCACCACCCTTTTCCGTCTTATCTGTCTGATATTTCGTCAGATGTACATAATTATTTCGCATTGCTTTATCCACTGCAGATAGATGTACTTTCGGATCCCATACCTCAGGCGATGATTTTATGGGATTTCCGAAAAGGATTTTACTCTTAAGCGAATACTTGTCCTTTTTAACGCTGAAAAATCTGCTTGTAAATCTTCCATCAATTACATTTCCGACAACAATATTCAAATATGCGTCTTTTGCATGATGAATGTCGTTTATCGAACGGCACTTTACAAGCTGCATCTCACGTTTTTGCTCATTGGTAAGCTTCACGCCCAACGCACGCTCCTTGATTTCGCCGTAGTCGTGGCGAAATTCCGATACGTATCCTGCTTTTACATACACTATTCTCGTATTCGGATACATTTCCTTTAAAATTTCCGCAACCGCCTTCGTCGACTGGCTTGTTTCAACAAGCTGACGGTTTATAAATCCCATTTTTTCCGTATCGCTGAAAGGAGTATTTCTTGTAAGACGTTTATATTTTTCTTCATTTATGAGATTTGCATTTCTGAGATATTTCCAGAAATCATGCATTTTTGTGCGTATCTGCTCATCAATCGGGTAATTATCGCCTTTTGCTCCGTTTTCCTCTGAATGAACAAGCACCTTGTTGTTATGTATACTGTCATCTTTAATATATGCCTGGGGCCATATGTGGTCTATATTGTAGTCCTCGCCGCCAAGCTGTGATATATGCAGTTCACGTCCGCAGTAAGCGCACTTTCCCATTTGCTGAAAATACAGAAACAGCTTTTCGCTTTGGAGTCTGTTATCCGCCTCATCGCCGAGCGAATTGATTTCTTCGATAATTTCCTTTGCTTCCCCGGTTTTTATTCCCTTGTAGACTTCAAGCAGAGTGTCTTTTCTCGACACGGTGCGCCCTGCTTTTTTGCCCTGCAGATCTCCGCGTGTCATTTCAATAAAAATCTTTTTCGGCTCGCATTTCATAACTTTTGTTATGTCTGACATAATATCGATAACACGCATTATGGGGCGCTTTACGGCATTTGATACTCCCATTTCGTCCAGACGTTCCGTGACTGATACGGGATTTTCCGAGTAATACTCTTTCGTCATTTCCTCTATGGTACTGCGGAAATTATATTTATCATTATCGGCAATTATCTGCATCAGATTATCGTTCGTTTCCCATAGGAAATGCATAACCGTACCTATTTCTTTTGTTTTACGGTTTACTCCTTCAATGCCATTTAAAAGTTTTTCGGACAGTCTGCCGAAATCAGAATAGTTTTTCGATGAAACGTATCTCAAATCCGCATCATTCAGATTGTATCTGCCTCTTAACCATTCACGAAATCTTCTCTTATCCTCCGTATATGTGGAGTGCTTTACTATTTCTTCAACATCTGCCGTAGAAAGCGTTCCCGAAGAAGTAAGCCTGTAAAAATCAAACAACGGCTTCATTGATGATTTTATCACGGTATCTATTCCGCTTATGCGGCTTTCCTCGCCTTTTGCGATAAGTCCCTCCGTAACAAAGAAATCGGCAAGACGCCGGAATGTAACCTTTGCCTTGTTTTTACCGTTCGGCATAAACAATTCGTTAAATATGCGCTGTTTAAGCTCTGCGGTTATGGGTCTTTCATCAATCTTGATATTATTAATTTCGTTCAGCACGGAAAATTTGCAATACAGAACGGAATTTTTAGGGATAACGTCCTCGCCCGGAAGATAGCTGCAGTTATTTGTCATTCTGTCTATAAAGCCCTGTTCGCTTTTATCAAAATCAACCACATTCTTAAAATTCCAGGGATATATTTTCCCCTCTGCTTTTCTTTCAATCCACGCATTTTTGCTGTGGCGGTTGAGCGGACCGACAAAATAAGGAATACGGAACAAAAATACCGATTTTATCTTATCCGAAACCGTAATTCCGCCGCTGTCTTTTTCGCTGAGGAACGGATAATGCGCCTCTGCGTTTTTGAGTATGCGCTT
Organism: uncultured Clostridia bacterium; assembly: GCA_934481375.1. Taxonomy (GTDB): domain Bacteria; phylum Bacillota; class Clostridia; order UBA1381; family UBA1381; genus UBA4716. The sequence goes on along the minus strand of CAKSPN010000018.1, from coordinate 4,603 downwards.
AAGCTCGCTGTAGTACAACTGATGCGGTATTACACGGTTGTCGGGATTTACCTGCTTTGGCATATATGTACCCAGTTCCATTCGCAAAAGTATATCCTCTATTGATTTTGCGTCAGTTTCGCCGTCGGGTTCTATTCCTTTCAAAACCGCTTTTACGGCGGTGTAAAAATCATCACGTGTTATATTCCTGTGCTCCTTAAGCTTAACCGGCTTTATGTCGGATTTGTAGTTTGCCGAATAGGCGCAGTAGCCTTTGCCTGCCGAACTGCGGAACATATCGTCATACTTGTCCGAGCGGTATTTTTTTATCAGACGTTTAAGCTCCGCAAGGTCCTTTTTATGAATGTTGTATTCGTCAACCTTTTCCTCCGACACGGAAGAATAACCTGAAAGTATTTTTGACAAAACCGCACAGTCATATATGCGTGACAGTTTCTGCAAAAGCTCCGCATTATCGCCGAGTTCGCCCATTATGGTTTCAAGCCCCTCCGCATCGCTCAGCTTTATGCTGCCCTCCGCCTCTGCCGCAGATTCGTCCGCAAGCAGCAGATTTTTCGGCTTTACGCTTCCGCCGCACAAAAGCTTAATCAGTGCGGCTTTTGAAAACGGATATTCCTCCGCATCGTCCGACGGTTTCTTTCCGCCGAACGCCAGTGCGTATATTTCTTTTTCCTTTTCCGCAATACGTGCTTTTTTGCTTATTATTTCGGAAAATTTGTTAACATCGCATTCCCACGGGGTATCATACCCGTTATCGGCAAACCACTGCATAAATTCATCATACAGCGGAGTTATATCCGAAAGCTGTTCCGCATCATCTGCGTCAATATCGTTCAAAAAATGTCCTCTGTGTGCCGTAAGCCATGCGCAGGCGGCATATATGTAACGTATGTCCTCTTTTTCGTGCGATGCCATAAGATGCGTGATAAGATGGTGTATGGTAGGATATTTTTTGTGGTATTCTTTCCCGAAAACTTCGGAAGGCGGTACGGTTCTGTCCTCGATGAATAATGCACTTTCGGCAATACGTTTAAAAAAGTGCGGATCTGTTTTTGATATTTCACCGCAAAACAGCTCCTGCAAAAGCCGTATCCTGTCCTCACGCCTGTTCAGTCTGCGGCGTGCGCTTCTGAAACCTCTGCGCTCATCGCACTGCTTTGCCGAGTCAAACAGTGTTGCGCCCCACATAGGCTGCGAGCGGTACTTGCAAAGCGCATAATCCTCGCCCGTTACTGCGTATCCGACCGAGTCCGTTCCTATGTCCAGACCGACAAAATATTTTTTTTTATTTTCCATATTGACACTTCCTCCATTTTGTGCTATAATGCAAGTGTAAATTTAATTACTCTATAAATTTACACTACGAGTTCAAATAACAATTTATTGAAATCGCCGATTTTTCGGTTACACAATGTGTGTGCATTAAAGACTGCCTTTGGCAGTTTTTTTGTTTTGTGATTTTATTCTACCATATATGACTAAATTTTTCAATATCTTTCACAAAAAATTATATTTTGAATAATCCTTGCCTTTTCTGCATTCTACAACAAAAATGCAGCAGCAAAATGATTGCATTTTGCTGCTGCTTAATTTATCTGACTTTCAAAACCTCCTTGCCGATGTTTTCGCATTTATACAAAATGTCCTGTGCGGCCTCCGCCTCGGTTATCGGCAGTATTTTATATATAGTCGGCTTAACAAGTCCCTCCGACACTTTCGGGAACACGTCGCGGACAAGCGCCGCCAATATCTGCGCTTTAACCTCCGGTGTTCTCGACCTTAGGGTACTTCCTATTATGCGCACATTTCTCACATAGATATTTTTCAAATCTATTTCCGTTTTTTGCCCTGCGAGCGCCGCTATCATTATCCACCTTGCGCCGTGTGTAAGGTAGTGTATGCATTTGCCCATTATCTCGCCGCCCAGACAGTCTATCGCAACATCTACGCCATGACCGCCTTTAAGTTCTCTTTCAAGCACTTCGGCTATGTTCTCCTTTGATGTGTTTACTATAACGTCTGCGCCGAGATGCTTTATCGACTCTGCCTTTTCATCTGACAAAACGGTAGTTATCACACGCATATCAAACGCCTTTACCATAGGAATTACCACACTTGCCAATCCGCTTGCGCCGGCATTCATAAGCAAAGTATTTCCTCTTTCCGCCTTGCCCTCCCAAAATAAGTTCAGATATGCCGTTGCAAAAGCTTCGGGGATTGCCGCCGCTTCTGCCATAGAACAATTTTCGGGAACGGGCATAAGCATATCGTATTTGACCGTCACATACTCCGCATATCCTCCGCCGCCGAGCAGTGCGCATACCTTATCCCCGATTTTCCATGCTGATTTTTGCTTTGAGTCTGCTCCGATTTCAACGATTTCTCCCGAAACCTCGAGTCCCATCCACTCGGGACAGCCCTCGGGCGGAGGATAATCCCCCTCGCGCTGCATCAAATCCGCACGGTTTAAGGCGGCATATTCAATTTTCACCAGTACCTCATCCGACTTCATAATCGGATCTGGTACATCGTCCCATCTTAAACTTCTGTCGTCATTCACAAGTATTGCTTTCATTTTTAATAACCCTCCTTACAGCATTCCAGAATCGTTTTGTACAGTTCAAGCTCATAATCATATGAGTATTTGTTTTCCGTTTCGCCTCTTATAATCCGTGCAAAATCACGCATCATTTCAAGATACCTGTCAAACTTATCCGTTTCATGATTTTCACTCGGCGCTACCCAGTCGTCCGACGAACATTCCGCCACGCCCGTGCATATATTGCCGTCGGGGCAGATAATTTCAAGCGGTTTTAATTCCGCCGTTTTTTTCGTTCCCGTAACCACCAGCTGACGCCTTAAAAATCCGCCTTTTTCAACATCGCACACCTTTGCAAACGATACGCCGTTTTCATACTCAAACGCCGCCATTCCGAAATCGGTTGAATTTATTCCGTGCATACCCGTGCTTTTATTAAGCGGAATAATTTTATCGGGTTTTCCTTTGAACAGAAGAATAAGGTCCACCAGATGACAGCCCAAAAAGAACATTATACCGCCCTTGTATTTTGCCAGCCACTTTCGCACTTCGTCCGAATGACGGCAATTCATCTGCGCCTCAACGCTGATGATTTCGCCGAACCCGCCCGAACGGACTTCCGTAATAAGCTTTTGTACGGCAGGATTGTATCTGTACATATATCCCGTATGGAACACAAGGTTATTTTTTCTCGCTGTTTCAATCATCTTTTCAAACTCGCAAAGCTTTGTACCGCCCGGCTTTTCCATATGTATATGCTTTCCGTGTTCTGCGGCAAGGAGCGCATACTTTGTGAGATACTCCTCCTCCGTTTCAATCGTTACCGCCTCTATCGAGGGGTCATTTAAAATCTCGTCAGCCGACATTTTGCGGCAGTCTTTGAAATACGTTTCGTCCGCCTCATGCGGCATTGCATATCCGACTATGTCAAACATATCGCCGGCTTTTCTTAACGAGTCAAATACAAGATTCCCGTGGCTGTTTACGCTTGTTCCTATCTGCGCAATTCTGATTTTTTTCATAGTGTCCTCCAGTCAAACTGAACTATCGGGAAAGATTTTTCCTCCGCAAGACGTTTATATACCTTTTCCGCCTCATTCGGGGAATGAGTTTCCTCTACAAGACTACCGAGCCGGAGCCTGCCGTACGACGCCAGTTTTTGCAAAGTTTTTACATCGTCCCGTGTCGTCCACATTCCGGGCGATGACTCGCATTTCGGTCTTGCAAGCGTATGCGCGCCGATAAGTGAAATCCCCGGAGCGTGTACCTTCTTATAATAATCTATTGTAAAATCCGAATGTCTTGTACAGCCCAAAAGCGCCACTCTGCCGAATAATGCCATACAGTCAAGGACCGTATTAAGCGCCGCGCCGTTGCCCGTTACTTCAATCGCAACGTTTACGCCGCCGTCTGTTACGGAACGGACTTTCTCCGCAAAATCCTCATCAAACGGATCAAACGCATAGTCTGCACCCGTTTCCAATGCTTTCTCACGCTTTTCTCTCACAGGGTCTGCGGCAATCACAGGCACGGCGCCCGAAGCCTTTAACAGCTTAACCGCCGCCAATCCGAGTACACCCATACCCATAACAATTGCCGACTCTCCTATTTCAAGACGGCATTTGCGGATTGCAGCAAGCGGAAACGTGCCTATATGCCACATTGCCGCCTCGCTGAACGATACGGACGGATCGCTGATTTTTGTCACGTTTTCCTCATTAATGCACACATATTGACTATGAAAACTCCATGACAGCGCAACACAGTCGCCGACCGCAACCGAGGTCACATTTTTGCCTGTTTTCTCAACCGTACCCGATGAGCTATACCCCGAACGGCGCGGAAACTGCGCAGTCGTGGGCTCATTTTTCAAATACGCATTAATATGCACCTCGCCCGTCAGATTTGCACGCTCCGTGCCGCTGCTTATTGTTGATACCGCAAGCTTTACAAGAACATCATTGTCGCCGCACTGCGGAAGTTCTTCGTCTACAAGCTCTGCCTTATTCTTTTCCGTAAATAATATAGATTTCATTTTTCCGACCTCCCTATACAAGCATTATA
>CAKSPN010000017.1 GCA_934481375.1 uncultured Clostridia bacterium | reverse complement strand
GCAGAGCACGGTACAGCCGAAACCCGAAAGCACAAAAGCTCCGTCAGTGAAACCAAAAAGCGAAGACACACCACAGCAAAAGACCGCACAGGTGCAAAGCACGCCTGTGCCAAAAGAGGAAATACCTGCAGAAAAGGACAGCGATACTTCTGCAGAGAAGAAAACGGCGGAGGATACCGTACAGGAAAATACCGTTCAATCATTCAAGAACACCGCCGACAGCTTGGAGTATGCATCAGGCGGCGGATCCTCTGACGGTGCGGCGTTTGCCGCACGTTCGGTATCTCCGTACCAATCGTACGAAACAACGGACGAACTGCTTTCGGCTGTATCATTCATTCCTGCAATTCCTAAGATAAGCGGATACAGCATAGAGGAGGCAGGCGTGCTTTTCGGCACAACAGTACAGATAATTTATACAAACGGCTCATCGCAGATTACATACCGTACCTGCGAGGGAAATGAGGATTGCAGCGGTGATTACAGCAATTACAAGAATGTCAGAAACACCGTTTGCGGCGGCAGAGCCGTAACGCTCAAAACGGACGATGCGTTCGGAACGCTGATTGTCTGGAGCAGCGGCACAATGTCGTATTCACTTCATTCCGATGCGGTTTTAACCGACAGCGAGGCGGAGGACATAATTTCGGGTATGTAATTTATCCAAACAAAAAACAACGGTAAATTTTTTACCGTTGTTTTTTTTCATCAGTAGGGGTTGACCCGAAACATTGTCCGTGGGTATGGTTTAGGGACGATGTTGGCATCGTCCCCTACCGCATATTGTAATCGTTGCAAACACAATTTATATCTCAGCTTACCTTCTTTACTTCCTTTATTACTCCCGACGTTTTGCAATACTGCGAATACAAATCAACGTGCTTTCCTACCGAAAGCTCGGTTGAGTCTGCCATAATGTATACATTATCGGATTCCTTGCCCTGCGCCTCTATTGTGACATAGCAGGTGGCTTTTTCGGGAAGGTATGCCTCGACGATTTTTCCGTCTGCGGTTTCTTTTGTCTCGTGTGCGTCCTCTATCTGAACGTCTTTTATTTTTCCGAGTACCTTATCCGAATGTTTATCGGTTATGTTTCCGCCTTTTTTCAAAGCGTCTGCGGTATATGTTCTCACGTTCTGCACTTTTATAACGTATTCAAACGTTTCATTTGACTTAATTGCCGTTGTAAGGCGGCTGCCGTATCTTACGCATATGCCGGCTATCACCGCTATAACAAGCACGATTGCCGCAATGTCCACTATACTCACTTTTCCGCCGATTTTTCCGTTTTTATCAAGTATCATTGCTTATTCCTCCTCGTTTATCGTTATAATATAGCCTGTAGCCGCATAGCCTTTGCCCTGTACCGGTATTTCCGTGCCGACCTTTATAGCCGTATCGCCCGTTTTTATTGCCGTATCAGATGCGGTGCAATCCGCCTCTATGGTAACGTAAACGTCTACCTTATTTTCGACAGGCTCCATTGAGTATGTGCCGTTTATGCTGTTGTACGCCTGCTTTTTAGCCTGTTCTACCTTGACGTCCTTTACAACGCCGCCGTCCTTTTCGGTGAAGCTTATGGTTACATTGTCGCCTACCTTTACGGCGTCGCCGTATTCAGGCTCTTTTTCGCTCATAAGCACCGTAAACTCTACCTTTTCATTGTCCGTTTTTTTGAAAAACTTCGGACCCAAAACATATGCCGCCGCTGCGACAGCCGCCGCAACAACAATTACGATAAGCGTATCAATCGCCGTCCATTTGTACTTTCTCTCCATTTTTATAACCGTTCCTTTCCTATTATTTTTATATATAAATCCTCGGTATTCTTCGTCATTGCCTTTGCGGTAAACGTTTTATTGAAGATTTTCACCGCACCGTCAGACATTTTTTTGTAGTATTCGCTGTCCGTAAGAAGCTTTTTTATTCCCTCCGCAAGCGCATGGGAATTTTTCTTCGGCACAACCAAGCCGTTTTCGCCGTTTTTTATAACGCCCGGATTTCCTCCGAAATCCGACACGACCGCCGGCACGCCTATGCTCATACCCTCAAGCAGTGCAAGGCTTGTCGCCTCGGTGCCGTATGACGCATTCGCCTGAATGTCGGTTATGTTCATAAGCTTGTCAACGTCGCTTATAAAGCCTGTAAATATGACGTTTTCGCAAAGTCCGAGAGATTTTACTTTTTCCTTTAGCGTGTTCTCGTAAGAGCCTGTGCCGGCTATGAAAAACTTTACGTTCGGGACGGTTTTTAAAATTTCGTCCGCCGCCTCGATAAAGTACATATGCCCCTTTATATCCTCAAGTCTTGCGACTATCGAAACGACCTTTTCGCCGTTCTTTACGCCGAAACGCTCCCGTATCTTTTCCGTATCGCCGACACGTTCAAGCCCGTCGACGCCGTTTAATATAACGGTTATTTTTTTCTCATCTACACCCGTATCGGTGAGATTTTCCTTTGCCGCCTCGGCAACGGCGATTATCCCGTCCGCAAGGCGGTTATTGACAAAGCCGTTTATCTTTTTGCCCAAGCCTTTTGAAATTTTCTTTGACGGCGGAAAAACGCTGTGGCGTGTGTACACGATTTTTGTGCCGGCACGCTTTGCGGCAATCCTTGCCGACATACTTGCGTGCGTATGCACAAGGTCGGGTTTTTCACGCTTGAATATCTGCGTAAGCTCCTTTACCGCTCCGAAATCGAGCGATTTGTCCGCAATTCCGTCAACTTCGATTACCTCAATACCGAGTTTTTCGATATGCGGTTTTAAAAGGCTGTTTTTCGGGAGTACCGTCTTTACCTCAAACTTATCGTAATCGAAATTTTCGAGCAAAGTGAGCAGACATTTTCCCGCTCCGCCGATATTTGTATCGGACGAAACCTCAATTATTTTCATTTTCATTCCGTTTCCTCCCCGACCGATGATTTGAGTGCCATACCCATCGCAAGCACCATAAAGAACACAGCCATTACACGGTAATTATAGAAGGTATAGTCAAACATACTCTGCGCCAGAAATGCTATTACTCCGCACGAGAGCGCAAGCGCCGACGTGCTTATACGGCTTTTTCTCTCGCCCGTTGTGTGCAGTGTATGCATTTTCATAAAGAACACAACGGAAAGTGCGATAAACACCGCCAAACCGCCTATTCCGCTTTCGACAATCATCTGTAAAAACGTGTTGTGCGAATGGGGCGCAACGACTGCGTTATACATAAAGAACGGATAAACGTGGTGGAAAGCATCCTCGCCCATTCCGATACCGCCGAGCCAGAAATTCTTTATAAGACCTATCGTTCCGAGCCATATATACACACGGTACGAGGTGGAACTGTCTTTCATATTTCCCACGCTCGCAAACCTCTCAATTACCGACGCCGGTAAAAACATAGGCGCTAAGAGGAGCAAAAACGGGAAGAACGCCCACCATTTGCCCTCATAGAACGTTACAAACAGCGCCGCCGCAAGAATAAAGCCTATCCAGCAGCCGCGTGACTGCGTAAGTACAAGACACAGCACCGTTACGAGGAACATTGCGATATACGCCCATTTTGACACTCTCCGCCACCTGTCTTTCAGTGCGAAAATTGCCGTTACGGGAATTACCAAAAGCAGATATTCGCCGAGAACGTTCGGGTTTGCAAGAGTTGAATACACTCGTGTTACGTTGCTTTCAAACATTTCCTCGTCTATCCACGTATCCGCCGTTGCCCAGCCGAACACATACTGCATAACTCCGTACAGTGCGACAAGTGCGCCCGAAATTGCAAACATTTTTAAAAGCGCATACGCCTGATCCCTTGTTTTTACGGTGTTTACAATCACAAAGTAAAATCCTGCAAAAACGGCGTACATAAGCCATACTTTAAGGCTTGAACCTTTCGCAAACGAGAACAGGCACGAAACCAAAAGCACCGCCAAAAACAGCATCACTGCCACGCCCATACCGTCAAACCGCCACTTGAAATTCTCCTCGGCAAATGAGTGAAGAACAAGCGACAAAAACGTCCATATGCAAAGTCCGGCAAGAATCATTGTCGGGATGAACGGTGCGGCAAACACCGCCGCAAACACGCCCGTTATGGGGTATGAAAGCACCAGAAGCAATCCGAATATGCCGAACGGAATAGCCGCACCGTAAAGCGGACTGACGCTCATTACCGCCGCCGAAACCGCTCCGACCAATGCCGCAATAACCAATCTCGGTATGCCTTTTACGGCATTTTCATCAAAGAAATCGAACTTCAGCTTTCGAAATCCCATTGCGCATTTTACAAACTCCGCAAGCTTGGACGGGTTTAAAAACCTCATTAAATCATAATCGACAAGCGAAATCAGCGCTCCGAAAACCGCCGCCGCAAGCGCCGCTTTTGACACTCCGCCCTTTAGAACCATATGCGCCGCAGTGTACACCACGGACATACTCAAAAGCATTATTCCGAAAAAGCGTGTGTTTATTGCACAGAAGTTTTCCGTGTACTCATATGCGGTACGGCAAATTACGCTCGTTTTTATGCGTTTGCGTAAAAATCCGCCCGTTTTTGAGCCGATAAACTCCAAAAAGGTGAACGGCAGACGGAGTATGCGCCCCGTAACGCTTTTTGCCGCCGAACCGCTGCGCTTGTCACTGCCGACGGCACGGACTATGCGGCTGTTTTTCCACGAACGTGAAAAAGCAGTATATATTTTGTCGATGACAGCATATATTCCGCTCGCCTTAAAGCATCTTGCAAATGCTCTGCCGAATGACGCAAGCGCCGTTAAAATCAGACTGTTCATTTTAAAATCCTTTCCGCCGCCTTATGGCGGCATATATTATAGTGTGAAAATGACACACCGTGTATTTTTCACGTTCTGTTTTTGTGAATGATTTTTTGTATCTCCTCTACTCTCAGCACCAACACCATTATGCCGTAGATTATCACTCCCGACGCACCGCAGACAGCGCACAGGGCAATGTTTCCGATAAATCCCGTAAGTACGGGACTTAAAAGCCTGTACAGCGCAAACACCGCCGCCGCCATTACAAGCGCCGCAAGCACAATCTTGAAAATGCCCGAAAAATCGCTTTTGCGCATCATATCGGGATATTTTTTTGCAAGGCATACGCCGTTTAAAACGGCGTTGCATATGCTTCCGCCTGCCGCCGCAAGCGCAAGTCCGTTAATGTGCAGAAAGTTGAACAGCACGTATGCAAGCACAATATTAAACACCATACTGATTATCGAATTTATCATCGGCGTGCGGCTGTCCTGCATGGAGAAAAACGTTTTCGATAAAATCTCGTTTACCGCAAGTCCGAACATTCCCACCGAGTAACAGCTGAGCGCCCCCGATACTGCCGCCGCCTGCTCCGCCGTAAATTTGCCGTGCTCGTAAATTATACTTGTTACGGGGCGCGAGAGTATCATAAACCCTGCCATAAGCGGCAGTATGATAAGCGCTATGCCCTTTATTGACGTCATTACAAGCGTGTGCGCCTCCTCTTTGTCCTCCGAGGCGTTCGCCTTTGAAAGCTTTGGGAATATCAGATTAGTTACAACGAACGAGAACACTCCCGTTACTATTATATACAGTCTGTTTGCGTATTCCAGTGCGGAATATGCGCCGTCAATCCCCGAGGCAAGCCTTGAATTTATTATCGTATACAACGGCTGTACCCATGTGCTTATAAGCATAGGTCCTGCAAGCAGAAGCGCTTGCTTTATATGCTTATCCCGAAGTCTGAAATCGGGTTTATACCTATACTTGAATTTCACAAGCGACGGTATCTGCACCGCCACCTGGAGCGACCACGCAATTACCATTGTGACCGCAAGTCCCGTTACGCCGAATTTTTTGCCGAACAGGACGAAATAAATTATTATCGCAAGGTTTGAAACAAGACTTATAATCGACGGTATGTTATATTCACCGAACGACTGCAAAAGTCCCACAAACGAAAATGCCAGTCCCGTAAATATTATCATCGGGAACATTATTGACGTAAGCTGTACCGTAAGGGCGTGCTTGTCGCCGGTATAGTTGGGTGCGATCATATTCACGAGCGGATCGGCAAATATTATGCCGAAAAGCGAGATTATGACCGTTATCATAAGTATCATTGTTACAAACTTGTTTGCAAATTTTACTGCGCTGTCCTTATCCTCTTTTGTTATAACATCATTAAAAACAGGGATAAACGTTGCGCTTATAACACCGCCGACCACCATATCGAAAAGCGTTGTCGGCAGTTTTGACGCCGCCATAAATGCGTCCGCCTGCATACCCGTGGCGAAAAAGGCGGCGATAAGAGAATCCCTGACAAGTCCCAGCACCTTTGCGGCAAGCGTTGCCGCCGCCATAAAGCCTGCCGTGAGAAGCATTCTCTTTCCTGTGGTTTCCTTATTCAAAAAATTATCCTCCTCACACCGATTGCTCGTACAGTTCAATCGCAAGCGAGCCGTTCTTCTCCGAAAGCTCCTTTAAGTGCTTGCAGTAGTCTTTAAGCTCGTCCTTTATGCTGTCATAATCGGTTACACATTTATCCGCCATTGCAATAAGCTTTTCCGCATCAAGCTTTCGCACATCAAGATACAAATTCTGATGCGTATACTCCATAAAGCTTACTATCTTCGGGTCATACGCAAGTCCTATCAGCGGAACGCCCTCGGCGGCGCTGTAGATAAGGCTGTGCAGTCTCATTCCTATGCAAAGGTCAAGATTTTTAAAGATGCTTGTCATTTCCTCCACACTGCACCGTCCGCCGATAACGGACGCTTTCGATTTCATTCTGCGCATTATGCTTTCGGAAATCGGAGTATCCTTTTCACGCTGCATGGGGATAAACACGGTATAAAACCCGTATTTTTCGCAAATGCTGTCACACGCCTTTGCAATTGCCTCCTCAAAGCCACGGCAGTTATCCGACCATTTTCTTACCGACACGCCAAGAACACGCACTCCGTCGGGAACGCCTGCGGCTTTCAAAAGCGCACGTCCGCTTTCTTCATCGGCGCAGTCGAGTCCGAATACTGGGTCTGCCGTTACGATTATTTCAGGCTCGGTTATGCCTATTTTTCGGAGTGTTTCCTCCGAGTCCTTATCACGCAGTGTGATAAGATTTACCCGGTTCAAAAGCTTTCGGGTTATATCTATATTAAATTCACGCTTAAGCGGTCCCACGCCGTTTGAGTAGAGCATTACTTTCATATTGCGGTTAAGCGCCATTTTTATTATCGCAAGGTAGTACAAAAGCGATTTTGTGCTTGTGCCGTCCTGTATAAGCGTACCGCCGCCCGAAATGAGCATTTCCGCATTCTTCATATGCTTTGAAATCTTCAAAAGATTAAGGCGGTTTATCGCCTTTACACGGTAAAGCTTTTCGGTTTCCTTGGGATTTGCGCTCAAAACAACTATATTGGGACTTTCCTTATGCGTTTTCAAGTCCTTGATTATCGCTTTTAAAAGAGCATCGTCACCGCTGTTTTTAAAGCCGTAGTACCCCGAAATAAGTATTTCCTTTTTCTTTGCAAGCGCCCAGTCATAAACCCTTATGCTGTCCTGCGCCATTCGTGCAACGGAGTAATCGCGCTTTATAAGCTCACGTCCGTATTCGCCGAGGTGTTTTTGCTCCTCTGCGCTCATATGCACAAACTTTAAAATATCCTTATATATAAGCTCCGTACTCGACTCACGACAGCCACGGCAGCAGAAGTTTGTGTCTATGCCGACTCCCAGCACGCTTTCGTCAAACAAGCCTATATAGCCCTCGTTACCTGCGATTATGACCGCCTTTTCCGCCGCCATTGCCTCAAGCGCCGCACGGCTTACGCCCACGAACAAATCGCACACACCGGCGAATTTGTTTATATCCGTTCTTGCTCCGGCAAGGCTTATGACTTTGCGCCCGGCTGACTTGTTTACGCTCTCGGTCTTTGCTTTCACCGTTTCAAAATCATCGCCGTCGCCGACAATGATTACCTTTAAATTAGGTATATCGGTAATCAGCTTGAGAACGGCGTCTATAAGCTGTTTTGCCGCAAGGCTTCGGGACTCGTCCATTCGGCTTACGTACGATATTACGAAATCGCCTTCGCCGATCCCGAACTCCGCACGTATATCGGAGCAGTCCGTATCGGGCGAGAATTTTTCCGTATCAATACCGTTTATCGTCACTTGTATGTCGCCCGAGGGGATTTTGTAATTATCCATAAGATACGTCTTTATATCCTCCGACACGGCAACGCATTTCTCGCCCCAGTCGGTTATATATTTTAAGCCGTACTTGGTGGTGAAAACCCAATGCGCCGTTGTGACGAACGGAAATTTCATCTTTTTGTGCAGACGTCCCAGTATGAATGACGGTATTCTCGCATGGGAATGTACTATATCTATTTTTTCGTCCTTAATTATTTTTTCAAGCATACGCTTGGCTTTTATAACATTAAGAGGATTTTTGTTCTGCAAAGGCACGGCATAATGCTTTATGCCCGCCGCCTCAAGTTCCTTTGTGTACACTCCGCCGTTTGACGTCACTATCGGATTATATCCTCTGCGCTTCAATTCCTTTGCAAGCTCTACAACGTGCGTTTCCGCACCGCCAATATTAAGCTGCATCAGCGAAAGAAGAATGTTTGTACCCTTTTCCAACACATTCACTCCTTTATTTTCTGTAATGTATGCACTCCGCTATATACTGCTCAACGGCGGTGCGCATATCTGCTTTTCCGAGTTTTATTTCATAATCTATTTCGGGAACACGCTTTACCATTCGCACAAGCGCCTCCTCCGAAAATCCCTTTGCGCTGTCGGCGTATTTGCCGGCTATAAACGGCGCAGTACCCATTGCCGAAGCAATCTCGCCCACGCTTTTGCCGCTCATGGTTTTTGCCAAAAGCAGTTTTTCCGCCGACGAATTTACAAGATAAAGCATACCCATAGCGCTTTGGTTTGATGTTCTTATACTTCCGGCAACCTCCATTGCCTTTGCGGCGTCACCCGCCATAATGGCGTCCGTCAGGTCGAAAACCTGTACCTCGAGAGATTTTGACACAACTTTGTCTATATCGCTTTTCGTTATCTCCCCGTCACAGTATGCAAAAAGCTTGTCAAGCTCGTTTTTCAGGCTGTTTATGCCCTTGTCGCACACATTGACAAAATACGCCGCCGTATCCTTGGAGATTTTTATTTTCGCATTGAGCGCCTGCTTGTTTACCCATGTGGTAAGGTCGGCGTCGCTTTGGAATGCAAATTCCACCACCTTGCCGCTTTTTGCAAACGCTTTGTACGTAACCGAGCGCTTGTCCACTTTCGTTTCGCAAAACACAACTACAGTGTCATCGCTTACGTGCTTGAATTTGTTTTGCCAGAAGTTTTTCGTTTCCTCATTCGGACGGTTAAAAATCTCGCTGTCTTTTATTATTATAAGCTTTTTATCCGTCATCATCGGAAAGCTTTCCCATGCGTCATCATACGCCGAAAGCGGATTGTCCTTTCCCTCAAATTCCAGACGGTTAAAATCGGGAAATCCGCCGTCGGGCATGAGCGCTTTTATTTTTTCGACATAAAGTTCCTTTAAATAGTCCTCCTCGCCGAAAAACAAATACATCGGCTCAAGCCTGCCGTCTTTGACCGCACTTTTCAGCTTTAACAGTGCGTCGTTTGTTTTTTTCTTATACGCCATATCGTTTACCTACTTGAAAGTATGTGTTTTTATGTTTCCTTTTTTATCCGATATTATCCTTATATCACCGTTTATATCGGTGCGCAGTACCTGCGAATTACTTATCCTGTCAAGCGTTTCTTGGTTCGGATGTCCGTAGGTGTTATCCTCACCCACGCTTATTACGGAGTATTCCGGCGACACCCGTTCGTAAAACTCCTCACAGGTAGACCGCTTTGACCCGTGGTGCGAAACCTTTAACACCTCCGCCCGAGGGACCTTATTTTTGCGGACAAGATTTTTCTCCGCTGTTTTTGTCATATCGCCCGTAAAAAGGCAGTTGAACTCCCCGTACGAAACGTTTATGAGAAGCGACGTATCGTTTTCGTCCTTGCTCATCTGCGTTTCCGTATCGGGGACGGTTATATCAAAAGTAAGTCCGTCGCCGAACGTTATTTTCGTATTTTCTTCTATATAATATATGTCGGTATTGTTTTCGTCCGCAAGCCGTTCCAATTCCTCACGCACCTCGCTTTCGGAGAGAGACGAGGGAAGAAACAGATTTTTAACTTCTAAATTTTCCACAGCTGCGGCTATGCCCTGTGCGTGGTCTTTATGATAGTGCGTCAAAAACGCCGCGTCTATCTTTGACGCTCCTATGGCGGTCAGGTACGGAACAAAGACTTTCTCTCCTATGTTATATTCGGAATATTCCGCACTTCCTCCTCCGTCTATGAGGACATTTGCACCCATAAAGGTGTGTATAACTGCGGCGTCGCCCTGTCCGACATTCACAAAATCGACTTCCGCCGTATCACGTTTCAAAACAAAGCTTACGGCGCATATTGCCGTAAATACCGCCGTCGCCGACAGGAATATCCGATAAGGCTTTTCTCTGCCGTGCAATTTATACGCCAAAGCCGCCGTTGCAAATATGAAAGCCGCCAAAGCCGCTGAGGACGGAGTTTTTATAAACACCCTCGAACACGGGAGCTTATCTATTATTTTGGGGACAAGCATCAGTACGCTTGTCAGTGCGCTCATAATATGCCCTGCGGCATACGCCTTTCCCGTAAGAGCCAAAAGCCCCAGAAAAATCGGCGAAACCGCAAGAACCGCCGCAACAGCCGGCAGAATAATCAGCGATGCGAATACCGAATACGGCGAAACGCTGTTGAAATAATACGCCGACAGCGGCAAAAGCCCTATCGTGCATATAATCTGCATTACAATTATTCTTTTCGGCAATGTTTGTATTTTAAGCAGCTTTGCCGCCGGAGCGTAAAGCGCTTTGACCAGCGCCGCTCCCGAAACCGACATAACGTATCCCGAATTGAACACAAGCATCGGATTTAATGCCGCAGTAACGAGAATTGCCGCCGCAAACACGCTCGGATAATATACCCTTTTGAATATCCGCTCCGAGCCGAGCGCCGCCGCCCCGAACAGAAATCCTCTCAAAAACGACGGGTGGTCTGTATTTATAAGCGCATATAAAACAAAAAGTACGGCTGTGAAAATATCACGTTTGCTCTTTTTCACTATTGATGAGAACGCCCCGACAAAAATATTTATAAGCATTATATGCACATACGCCGGGTAAAACAGGCTCCTTGCGGACGTTCTCGTGAGCAGACTGCTTGTTTCCTCGGAAAGAAAATGAAAATTTCCGGCAAGCACCGCCTTGAGCGTTGCCGCTCTGTCGCCCGAATAATATGTGTCTATAAGCTGCGATACCTTGTTTCTTGCCGAATTTGCAAGATATGCGGCGGAAAAATGCTTTTTGCCGTCCGCATAAGTCTGAGAAATTTTTGCGGTTATACGTGCCGTTATTCCTTTTGCTTTATAATAGGTAACGGCATTGTATCCGCCCTCGTTCATCTGCTCCTTTAACGGCTTCAGTGTTCCGTAAAGCAAAACCGAGTCGCCGAATTTATAGCTTTCCTTTGCCGAAACGATTATTTTCTCATTTACTTTTTCGTTATTAATTTCCGTGGCGTTTATTGTGTATTTCATCATATCGTACTGCTTGTAAGGTATATCGCATATGTATCCCTCAATGACCGTTTCCCGTCCGAGAAATTTTCCCGTATCGTCAAATTCGGTAAGAGCCGCAGATTTGTATGCGGCTCCGCCCAGAACGAAGGATAATACGGCGAGCATAAGCATAAGCGGTATCTTCTTTTTAAAGATTGCTCTTATAAAAAGTATAACCGCCGCCGAGCCTGCAAACAGCAACATATTTATAACCCCGAAAAAATCGGATACAAAAATACCGATAATAAACGCCGCCGATATTATTCTTATATCCATTGCCGATTGCTCCGCTATTATGTTTTACACAGACTTAATTATATCAAACAATACATTACTTTTCAATATATAAATATGTACATATTGAAAACTTTAGGGGCGTTTTTGTAACGTATCTGTAACATTGTTTTTTTGAATTTTTTTAATTTTATAAGAATTTCACATTTATTATGTTTTACAGCTTGATATAAGTGTACAATATGCACTGAAAAAGGGGTGTTTTATTCCATAAATAACCATAAATATTTCTGTTGTGTTACAAAACAAATACAAAATTTTTAAAAAAAGGTTGACAAAAGATTACAAGGGGTGTATAATAGCCTTTGTAATATTTTTGAAACAATTCAGCAAATAAAATGTAATTCGGGATTTGCCCGATTTACGAAATGTTTGGGAGGTTATTATTTATGAAGAACTTCAGACATTCAACCGCCGCAATTATAGCGGTTGTAATGATAAGTTCGCTTGCAACTGCTCAGTCGGCTGACATTAAGCGTTCAAAGTATATCGCTTCGGGCATAACGTCAAACGCAGAGAGCAAAAGCATTACTATTGAAAATAACAGCGATGAAAATTACAGCATAGAAGACGAACTTGAAAAAAATCCGGAGGCAGCTGACAAGATTAATCTTGAAACCGCATACGTTTCACTCACAAGCGGAACGTTAAACGTAAGAAAATCTCCGTCTACCGAGGCAGAGGTTACGGGCGAACTTAACGCCTGCGCAGAGGTTGCGGTTCTTGCAAGCTCGGAGGGCTGGTGCGAAATCTCGTACGACGGCGGAAAAACCGGATATGTGACGGCGTCCTCGCTTACACTTGACAAAGCAAGCGCCGAATACAATGCAATGAACTTTGACAACTACAAAAAAGCGGTTGTTACCACATCGGGCGACGCTTTGAGAGTACGCTCCGAGGCTAACACAGAGTCATCTGTCGTTACGGAGCTTGCAAACGGCACACAGGTCGTTGCATTATGGTCGGAGGGTAACTTTATAAGAGTTGCTTACGGCGATAATTACGATGAGGGATACGTTATAAACACCGCTCTAGAGCTTACGGGAGAATGGCTGCCGAAATCAACCGTTTCGGACAAGCAGGCTGCCGTAGCAAAGGAAAAGGCAGAAGCGGAGGCAGCGGCTGCTGCAGCGGCACAGGCTGCAAGAGCGGCAACGGCTTCGTCAAGCAAGATAAAGAGCAAAAACCTTTACGTTGATACCTACACACCGGCGGCGTCCTCGTCAAAGGGTCAGGCTATCGTAAACACCGCAATGAGATACCTCGGCGTTCCGTACGTATGGGGCGGCACTTCGCCGTCAGGCTTTGACTGTAGCGGTCTTGTACAGTACGTTTGCAGAAAGAACGGCATAAGCGTAAGCCGTGTTGCCGCAGATCAGATAAGATGCGGAACACGTGTAAGCAAGAGCAATCTTGAGCCGGGTGACCTCGTGTTCTTCGGTCCGGGATCGATACACCACGTTGGTATCTATATCGGTAACGGTCAGATGATACATGCTCCGCAGACAGGTGACGTTGTAAAGATTTCTTCAATTAACTCGTCATATTACACCGCTCAGTATGCAGGTGCGGCAAGAGTATATTAAATAATAAAACCCGACGGCGTGCAAAAGCACTCCGTCGGGTTTGTTTTTTTGGGATATGGCAAACGGCGCAATTGTTTTAATATGTTTACAGCTATGTCCTCATTGTCCCTAAATCAGCGTCCCACACCGTAGGGCAGGGGCTTGACTCCTGCCGAAACGCATGCTGCACAGGAATGGTTTCGGGTTGATATGGGCGAATGTGACCGAAAACGAACTCCGCGAGAGAAAGGAAATCCCGACGGATTTCGGCGAAACCCTTTCATGGGATTACCTCTGTTATGTGCGTGAAAACCCGATTGAATGGACAATTCCGACGTATATTCTCTACGGCGAAAACGATAACTTAACGTCATACAAAACCATATCCGACTTTGCGCTCCGCACGGGTGCGTCGCTCACCGTTATGAATAACGGCGAGCATTGGTTTCACACTGCCGAGCAGATGAAATTCCTCGATGAGTGGATATGCAGTCATCAAAATTAATGCGAAGTATGTAATTTCTGTTAATAAAGTGTAAATTAGAAAAAAAACGCTTTATTAATTTTTAATAATGTGCTATAATGTAGTTGCACAAATTTCGGAGAAAGGGACGGTTGGATAATATGGCTGCAACAAAAATACTTATAGCGGACGACGACGAAAACATATCGGAGCTGATACGCCTATATGTTACAAAGGAAGGCTTTACGGCAATAACGGCAAACAACGGCGTGAAAGCTTTGGAACTGTTCAGAAGCGAGTCGCCGTCGATAATAATACTCGATATAATGATGCCCGAAATGGACGGCTGGCAGGTGTGCCGTGAAATACGAAAAACAAGCAACGTGCCGATAATAATGCTTACGGCGAAGGGCGAAACGTTTGACAAAGTTCTCGGACTTGAGCTCGGTGCGGACGACTATATGGTAAAGCCGTTTGAAACAAAGGAGCTTGTTGCGAGAATAAAGGCTGTTTTGCGCCGCACGGACGCAAAGGAGCAAAAGGCGGACAAAGAGATAGTGTTCCCCAAGCTTGAAATAAACCTTTCAAATTATGAGCTTAAAATAGACGGAAAAATAACGGAAATTCCGCCGAAAGAGCTTGAACTGCTGTACTTTTTGGCGTCAAACCCGAACAGGGTATTCACAAGAGAACAGCTTCTTGAAGAAGTTTGGGGCTTTGACTATTTCGGTGATTCGAGAACGGTGGACGTGCATATAAAAAGATTGCGTGAAAAGCTTGAGGACGTCGAGGCGAACTGGCAGCTCAAAACCGTATGGGGCGTAGGCTACAAGTTCGAGGTAAGATAGCGGGAGGCGCAAAATGTTTAAAAGTATATTCAGCCGTCTGTTCTGGACGTACACGATGATTATACTGATAATTTTTATGTTCGTTTCCGCTGTTATGGGCGTTGTATTAAACGAATACGTACTGCGCCAGCAGGAAAACGATATTCTTGCGGCAAGCGGCGTACTGGAGCAGATGACGGGCGCATATCAGATAGAGGAAACGGATATTCGTGCGAGAAATGCGTACAAGCAGTCGCTTATGCACTGGGCGAGGTTTATTCACGGCGAAATAATCGTTACCAATGCGGACGGCGAGGTTTCACAGGCAACGGGTACGGTGCGCACCGTGCCGAAAGATTTTGTGGAAACGGTTGTCGACAGCGGCAAACCGTTCCGCAAAAAAAGCGATTTCGGCGGAGCGTATGACACGGACGTGTTCACCGTCGGTGTGCCTGTGCGGTACAACGGCTCAATCGTGGGCGCAATGTTCTTCAATATATATATGCCGCTTTTGCGGAAAACGCTTATGGGACTCTTTTCCGCTTTCCTTATAGCGATATTTTGCTCAATGGCGGTGGCGTTTGTACTGGTGTACATACAGGCAAAGCGCATATCTAAGCCGATACGTGAGATAAACAACGCCGCACGTGATATTGCGGCAGGCAATTTTTCGCACCGTGTTGCCGTTTCAAGCTGTGACGAGGTTGGTCAGCTTGCATCAAGCTTTAACTTTATGGCGGACTCCATAGAAGAAACGGAAAAAACACGTTCACGGTTTGTTTCTGACGTATCGCATGAACTCAGAACGCCAATGACGAGCATAACGGGCTTTGTCGAGGGTATTCTTGACGGAACGGTTCCGGAGGAAAAGCGTGACTATTATCTCAATATTGTTCTTGAAGAATCGGTAAGGCTTACCAAGCTTGTAAACGATCTTTTGGATATGTCAAAAATGGCGTCGAGCGAATACAAGCTTAACATTACGGAGTTTGACATAAACGAGCTTATCCGCATATGCATAATCGGTCTGTCGAACAAGCTTGAGGAGAAAAATCTGGACTTGAACATTGATTTCGCTGAGGACAGCCTGAAGGTTATGGCTGATCATGACGCAATAATGCGTGTGGTGATAAATCTGCTTGACAATGCGATAAAATTCAGCTATTCAAATACCACTATCGGTATAAAAACGTGGGTTGATGGGAACAAAGCCAATATCCGTGTCGGCAACTTCGGCGCAGGCATAAGCCGTGAGGATTTGAGCAACGTATTTAAGCGTTTTTATAAAACGGATAAATCGAGAAACAACAAGAGCGGTGCAGGACTGGGACTTTCGTTTGTAAAGGATATTCTCACACTGCACAAGCAAAGCATATGGGTGCAGAGCGACGATGCAAAGGAAGGCTCTGACGCAAAATACACAACGTTTACATTTACGCTTGAAAAAGCATAAAAGGAGAAATGAAATGGAAAACAATTACGTGCGTGCGGCGGAGATTTTTAAGGCGCTGTGCGATGAGAACAGAATACGAATAATCGAGCTTTTGCAAAATGAAGAAAAATGCGGAAACGCTCTGCTTGACGAGCTTGAAATTTCTCAGCCGACATTATCGCATCATATGAAAATATTGTGTGCGTCGGGAATGGTTTCGGGCAGAAAAGACGGAAAGAAAACGTACTATTCGCTGAACAAAGACAGCATACAAGGCGCAAAGGAGCTTTTGGACGGAATGGTTTCCAAACCCGTTGCGCAATGTCCCGTATGGTATGACTGAAAGAAAGGATATTAAAAATGAAGAAATGTATGGACGCCGAAAATCTGCACCGCAGATTAAAAAAAATAATCGGTCAGGTACAGGCGATAGACAGAATGGTTGACGAGGATATTCCGTGCGAAGATGTTCTCTCGCAGATAAATGCCGCAAAATCCGCACTGCACAAATGCGGACAGGTTGTGCTTGAGGGGCATATCAAGCATTGCGTGCGTGACGGTATAGAACACGGCGATGCCGACAAAACAATCGAAAGCTTTACAAAAGCGGTTGAGCGCTTTGCGAATATGAAATAAAAAAACATCTTGACAAAAGATACCTATGGGGGTAGAATGTAGAAAAATACATATACCCCTATAGGTATTTTTTTGCGTAAATGCCTTTGGGAAAAGGGAGGTTTTTATGAAGAAAATTACAGATGCCGCAGAAAGGTTTCTTGAATGGGGCGGAACAAAAAAGGAGATTATTCTGCTTATAATTTCAGCCGCCGCACTCGGTTTGAGTCTTGCCGGAATTGAGCCGTTTCCGTTCGGTATTGCGTGGATTGCGATAATTCTGTGCGGAGTTCCAATCGTGCTTGAGGCAATTATCGGACTTATTACAAGCTTTGATATTAAAGCCGATGTGCTTGTTTCGCTTGCGCTCATTGCGTCCGTGTGCATAAAAGAGGATTTCGCCGCAGGCGAGGTAGCTTTCATAATGCAGATAGGCGCACTGCTTGAGGAGCTGACCGTCGCAAAAGCACGTGCCGGCATAGAAAAGCTTGTAAGCCTTTCGCCGCAGACGGCACGGGTTACCGAAAACGGAAAAGAACGCATTATCCCGGCGGAGGAGGTAAAAAAGGGCGATATTTTACGTGTACTGCCAGGCGAAACCGTTCCTGTTGACGGCGTTATAATATCGGGAACAACCTCAATAAACCAGTCGGTTATGACGGGCGAATCGATGCCCGTTGACAAATCGGAGGGCGACGAGGTCTTAAGCGGTACGGTAAACCGTTACGGCGCATTTGAAATGCGTGCGGAAAAAGTCGGCGAGGACAGCTCAATACGCAGAATGATAAGTCTTGTGCGCTCGGCTGATGCAGGAAAAGCAAAAATTGTCGGATTGGCTGACAGGTGGGCGACGTGGATAGTCGTTGCCGCACTCTCGGCGGCGGCTCTGACTTTTGTTTTTACGGGTGAGATAATCCGTGCCGTTACAATACTGGTTGTTTTCTGCCCGTGTGCGCTTGTGCTTGCAACGCCCACGGCGATTATGGCGGCTATAGGAAATGCAACGAAACACGGATTTCTTGTAAAAGAGGGCGACGCACTGGAACGGCTCGCCACCGCCGACAAAATAGCCTTTGACAAAACCGGTACGCTTACATACGGAGTACCCGAGGTTAAGGCGGCAGAGGTATTTTCGGATATTTCAAAAGAGGATTTATTCTTCCTTACGGCGTCTGCCGAAAAAATGTCGGAACACCCGATAGGAAAAGAGATAGTAAATTCGTTTAAGGGCAGTTTGGAAAAGCCGAAGATAGGACTGAAATTATAAGACATAAGTTAAAACGAGTGAAAAGATAAGTCCTTTCACTCGTTTTTCATAATCATTATTTCAATCTTCTTCGTACTGAGAATATGCTTAGAAATTCACAAATTACCGACTAATGAGCAAAGATATTTATGTGCCTGTTCCTTCGTGCAATCGGATTTCTTTATTGTTGCCCACTGCCATACAAGAAACAATGTATTGCTGTAATGGTCTGCAAGCAGTTCATTCGGAATGTCTTTTTGCATTGCTTCCG
>CAKSPN010000016.1 GCA_934481375.1 uncultured Clostridia bacterium | reverse complement strand
AATAACCCCAGATGGGCTTGGGACTGCTACAGAAGATTTATCCAGATGTATTCGGACGTAGTTATGGAAGTCGGCAAGAAATACTTTGAAGAACTTATCGACAAAATGAAGGCTGAAAAAGGCGTAACTCAGGACGTTGAGCTTACGGCTGAAGACCTTAAGGAACTCGCATCGCAGTTCAAGGCTGAATACAAGGAAAAGATTGGCGAAGACTTCCCGACAGATCCTATCGATCAGTTGTTCGGCGCAATCAAAGCCGTATTCCGTTCATGGGACAACCCCCGTGCAAACGTATACAGACGTGACAACGATATCCCGTATTCATGGGGTACAGCGGTAAACGTTCAGATGATGGCTTTCGGTAACATGGGCGAAACATCGGGAACAGGCGTTGCTTTCACACGTGACCCGGCTACCGGCGAAAAGCACCTCATGGGCGAATTCCTTATGAACGCTCAGGGTGAGGACGTTGTTGCAGGCGTAAGAACTCCTCAGAAGATAGATCAGATGAAGGAAATTATGCCCGAAGTTTACGATCAGTTCGTTGAAATCGCAAAAAATCTTGAAAACCACTATCACGATATGCAGGATATGGAATTCACGATTGAAGATAAGAAGCTTTATATGCTTCAGACAAGAAACGGTAAGAGAACGGCTCAGGCTGCTTTAAAGATAGCTTGTGACCTCGTTGAAGAAGGTATGATCACAGAAAAGGACGCAGTTCTTATGATCGACCCGAGAAACCTCGACTCACTTCTCCATCCGCAGTTTGACGTTAAGGCTCTTAAAGCCGCAACACCTATCGCAAAGGCTCTCGGCGCATCGCCCGGTGCTGCTTGCGGTAAAATCGTGTTCACTGCCGATGACGCTAAGGAATGGGGAGCAAGAGGCGAAAAGGTTGTTCTTGTTCGTCTTGAAACATCACCAGAAGATATTGAAGGTATGAAAGCCGCTCAGGGTATCCTCACAGTAAGAGGCGGTATGACTTCACACGCTGCCGTTGTTGCACGTGGTATGGGTACATGCTGTGTATCGGGCTGCGGTGACATCGCTATGGACGAAGCTAACAAGAAGTTTACTCTTGCAGGCAAGGAATATCACGAGGGAGACGAGATTTCGTTAGACGGTACAACAGGTAACGTTTACGACGGAATTATCCCGACAGTTGACGCTTCAATCGCAGGCGAATTCGGCACAATCATGGGTTGGGCTGATAAGTTCAAGACATTGAAGGTAAGAACAAACGCAGATACTCCGGCTGACGCTAAGAAAGCTAAGGAGCTCGGCGCTGAAGGTATCGGTCTTTGCCGTACAGAGCATATGTTCTTTGAAGGCAACAGAATAGACGCATTCAGAGAAATGATCTGCTCGGATACAGTTGAAGAAAGAGAAGCTGCTCTTGACAAAATTCTTCCGATGCAGCAGGGCGATTTTGAAAAGCTTTACGAAGCTTTGGAAGGCTGCCCCGTAACAATCAGATTCCTGGATCCTCCGCTTCATGAGTTCGTTCCGACAGACGATGAGGACATCGAACTTCTTGCAAAGGCACAGGGCAAATCTGTTGATACAATCAAGGATATAATAAACGGACTCCACGAAGCTAACCCGATGATGGGTCACCGCGGCTGCCGTCTTGCAGTAACATATCCTGAAATTGCAAAGATGCAGACAAAGGCAGTTATCCGTGCCGCTATCAATGTTAAGAAGGCACACGCTGACTGGAACATCGTTCCCGAAATTATGATTCCGCTCGTATGCGAAGTTAAGGAATTAAAGAATATAAAGAACGTTGTCGTTGCAACAGCTGACGCTGAAATCGCAGCAGCAGGTATTGATCTTAAGTACGAAGTAGGTACAATGATCGAAATCCCGAGAGCCGCATTAACAGCTGATGAAATCGCTAAGGAAGCTGAATTCTTCTGCTTCGGTACAAACGACCTTACTCAGATGACATACGGCTTCTCAAGAGACGATGCAGGTAAGTTCTTAGACGCTTACTATGACGCTAAAATCTTTGAGAACGATCCGTTTGCTAAGCTTGACCAGACAGGCGTTGGTAAGCTTATGGAAATGGCTATTAAGCTTGGTAAGTCAACAAGACCGGATATGCACTGCGGTATCTGCGGCGAACACGGCGGAGACCCGTCTTCGGTAGAATTCTGCCACAAGATCGGTCTGGACTATGTTTCCTGCTCACCGTTCAGAGTTCCTATCGCAAGACTTGCTGCCGCTCAGGCAAAGATAAAAGAAGAAAAGTAATTGTAAAAATTACGTCCGAAAGCTCCGCACCTTTTAAAGCGGAGCTTTCGCTTTTTCGGATATGCTTAAAATTTTTTAAGCATATCCGAAAAAGATATTAACGTGAACGGCTGGCGATTTGCCTGCGCTTTTACACGTTATTGCATATAAGCAGAATGGAGATTTTTTATGAAGAAAGACGGTACTTTTAAAAAATTGTATTCATATGCCGCACAGTATAAAGGCTGGTTTGCCGCAATGGCGGTAACGGCGCTTTTGGCGAATGCGTTTGCGCTTGCCGCACCGTATATTTCCGGACGTGCGATAGATTATATAAAAGGCGAAAACAATGTAGATTTTCCCATGCTTACGAAGTTTTGCGTAATCCTTTTTCTGTTCTATGCCTTAAACGGCGTGTTCACGTGGTGTATGACGTTTTTCACAAACGTGCTTTCAAACAGAACAATCGAGAAAATCCGAAAAAATGCCTTTGATAAAATCGAAAAACTTCCGCTGAGCTTTTTCGATAATCATTCGCACGGCGACGTCATAAGCCGCCTTACCAATGATATAGACGCAGTTTCCGAGGGTCTTTTGCAAGGTATAACTCAGTTGTTTTCGGGTATCGTTACGGTTGTCGGCTCGCTTGTGCTGATGTTTATGCTTAATGTAAAAATCACACTTTGCGTTGTCGTAATTACGATAATATGCTTCTTCGTGTCAAAAGCGATTGCCGTTAATTCGGGAAAAATGTTCCGCTTACAGGCAAAAACCACGGGCGATTTAAACGGATATGCGGCGGAAAATATATCAAATCTGAAAATTTTAAAGGCGTTCGGCTATGAGAAAAAGAGCGCCGAGGATTTTTCGGGAATAAATAAAAAGCTGTATGACTGCGGACAAAAAGCGCAGTTCTATTCCTCGCTCGTAAACCCCACAACACGTTATATCAATAATATCGCATATATTCTTGTCGGCGTACTCGGCGGACTTGCCGCTCTGCACGGACATCTTTCGGTCGGAATAATTTCAAGCTTTCTTATGTATGCAACGCAGTTTGCAAGACCGATAAACGATATGACAAGTATTCTCACACAGCTGCAATCCGCACAGGCGGCGTCACAGCGTATATTTGAACTTGACGATATTGTCCCCGAAACGCCGGACGATAACCGCCGTGAACTTGAAGTAAAGGACGGACACGTTGAGTTTGTGCACGTGGATTTTTCGTATGATAAAGAACGTGAACTGATAAAGGACCTTAACATTGATGCAAAGCCCGGACAGCGCATTGCGATAGTGGGACCCACGGGAGCGGGAAAAACCACAATCGTAAATCTTCTGATGAATTTTTACGATGTCGACAGCGGAAAAATCCTCATAGACGGTCAGGATATAAATACAGTAAAGCGTGACAGTCTGCGCCGTGCGTTCGGAATGGTGCTTCAGGATACGTGGCTGTTTTCGGGAACGATAAAAGAAAATATAGCCTACGGCAGAGAGGACGCAACCGACGAGGATATAGTAAATGCGGCAAAGGCGGCGTCTGCCGACAGCTTTATAAAGCGTCTGCCGAACGGATATGATACGGTCATAACCGAGGACGGCGGAAATTTGTCGGGCGGACAAAAACAGCTTTTGGCAATTGCCCGTGCAATGCTTTTCGACCCCGAAATACTCATTCTTGACGAGGCAACCTCAAATGTAGATACAATGACCGAGCAGAGAATACAGCGTGCGTTTTTAAAAGCAATGGAGGGACGCACAAGCTTTGTAATCGCACACAGATTATCGACTATCCGTGAGGCGGATTTGATACTTGTTATGAACAGGGGCAGTATAGTGGAACAGGGAACGCATAAGGAACTGCTCGAGAAAAACGGATTTTACGCAAATCTTTACAACAGCTAAAGGAAGGAACGGTTTTTACCGTTCCTTTAATTTTTATAAAATGTATTTTTATCATTCCTACAGAAAATAATATACATAAGTTCCGAAAACTGTTTCGGAGAAAGGAATGGTAAAAATTAATGAAAGACAAAATCTTTGAGGTACTGCAAAGGGTCGGCAGATCGTTTATGCTCCCTATTGCAATACTGCCCATAGCCGGATTGTTTCTCGGTGTGGGAAGCTCGTTCACAAACGAAACAATGCTCGAAGCATATAACCTTACGGGCATTATACATCAGGGAAATTTCCTCTATGCGATATTGAACGTAATGAGCAAGGCAGGTACGGTTGTTTTCGATAACCTTGCATTGCTGTTTGCGATGGGCGTTGCGATAGGTATGGCAAAACAGGAAAAAGCCGTTGCCGCACTGGCAGGCACGGTGGCGTTTCTTGTAATGCATGTCACAATATCGGCTATGATAGAAAACGCCGGCGGCGTTGAGGCAATGCTTGAAAATTCCACGGCGCAGGTATTGGGAATAACCACGCTCCAAATGGGCGTTTTCGGCGGTATAATAGTCGGCTTGGGCGTTGCGGCACTGCATAACCGATTTTACAAAATACAGCTGCCGCAGGTAATAGCGTTTTTCGGCGGAACAAGATTCGTTCCGATAATTTCCGCCGTAACGTTTTTGCTTGTCGGAATAATAATGTTTTACGTATGGCCTATAATTCAGACGGGAATAGCCGCCTTGGGAAATCTCGTGCTTGCGTCGGGGTATGTCGGCACATGGATATACGGAATAATCGAGCGTGCGCTTATCCCGTTCGGTCTGCACCATGTGTTCTATATGCCGTTCTGGCAAACGTCGGTCGGCGGTACGGCAGTGGTGGACGGCGTAACCGTCCAGGGTGCGCAGAACATATTCTTTGCCGAGCTTGCATCAAAGAATATATCGCATTTCAGCGTTTCCGCAACAAGATTTATGGCAGGAAAATTTCCGTTTATGATATTCGGTCTGCCGGGTGCGGCGCTTGCGATGTACCGCTGTGCAAGAAAAGAAAAGCGCAAGGTTGCCGGCGGACTTTTAATATCGGCGGCGCTCACGTCAATGCTTACGGGTATTACCGAACCGCTGGAATTTACGTTTATATTCGTTGCACCGCTTATGTACGGCGTGCATTGCGTGCTTGCCGGACTTTCGTTTATGCTGATGCATATATTTAACGTGGGCGTCGGAATGACGTTTTCGGGCGGACTTATCGACTTGTTTCTGTTCGGTATATTGCAGGGCAACGCAAAAACAAACTGGATATATGTAATTCTTGTGGGAATAGTGTATTTCTTCCTATATTATGCGGTGTTCGGATTTATGATAAAGAAATTCAACTATAAAACGCCCGGACGAGAGGCCGACAGCGAGGAAACAAAACTTTATACACGTGCGGACGTGAATGCACGAAAGGATAAAAACGCTCATGATGAAACGAGCGAGCTTATCGTAAACGGACTCGGCGGCAAGGAGAATATCGAGGACGTGGACTGCTGTGCAACGAGATTGCGGATAACCGTAAAGGACGGCTCAAAGGTTTCCGAGGGAACGCTTAAGCAGACGGGTGCGGCAGGCGTGCTTGTAAAAGGCAACGGAGTGCAGGTTATATACGGACCTAAAGTAACTGTAATAAAGTCAAATCTGGACGATTTTATGGCGCAGGGTACGGGCAAAAAGAGTAAAACGGAGGTTTTGGGCGCTCCGATTAAAGGCGAGGTAATTCCTCTCGAAAAAGTTGATGATGAGGTGTTCAGCCGGGGAATTCTCGGCAAAGGTATTGCAATAGAGCCGTCCGTCGGCGAGGTGTACGCTCCGTGCGACGGTAAAGTCACAAACCTTGTCGATACACGCCATGCAATAGGCATTACGTCCGATAAAGGCACGGATATTTTAATTCACGTGGGAATAGATACAGTAAAACTCGGCGGTGAATTTTACGAGTATAACGTAAAGGACGGACAAATCGTCAAAAAGGGCGATTTGCTGATGACGTTCGATATGGAAAAAATCCGTTCCGCAGGCTATAAGCTTACAACGCCCGTTGTTGTGACAAATGCGGAGGCAAAACCGCTCACCGAGGGCGAAACCGATATAGGCGAGGCAATAATTGAGGTGGAAAATAATAACTGACAGTAGGGGACAATGTCTTATCATACCGAAAAAGGAGCGGTGCAAAATGAAACATTTTGCATCGCTCCTTTATTTTTGAAAAATCAATCCGCTCCCGTAATGTCGGCAATTATATATTTAATGTGCGCAGTTTGCTCGTCCGTCAGTCCAGTTACATCAAGGAGATTTTTTGTTTCAAGACCGAGCATATAATCGGTGGAAACATTAAAGAAACGTGCAAGCCGAATAAGCATATCTATCGAGGGCTGAATATTATCATTTTCCCAGTTCGATACGCTTTGCTTTGTTACACCGAGTTCTTTTGCAAGCTGTACCTGTGTAATCATATGAGCGGTACGCAGTTTTTTTATTTGTACAGATAACATATGACATACTCCTTTGTCAATAATTTATTTACTATTATATAATTTTTACTTGACAATTATAAAATGCTATGGTATAGTAATATTTGACAAAAGATAAGGAGTGTTAAGACGAAACGAAAATCCGCACGGCGGAATTACATTTGGAATGGGGTCTTTGGAATATTCGTTATTGTTCAACTATGAAAACGGGAGAAAAGTCACAGTATATAATGAGTTCCCCTCAAGTATGAGAGAAACCATAAATGATTTGCTTAATTCATCTGTAAAAATATTAGATTTGTATATAAGTATTTGTTCCGATGTATCCCTTGCGGATTTCGGTGTTTATTATTCATCAAAGGCGTTGTAATAAAAGAAGTGATGCAATTTTTTGCATCACTTCTTTTATTACATTTTTTTTATATATTCGCATTTCCTATTGTAATAAGCGTGAAAAGATGATAAAATAATTTATTAAGTATAGCCATATCACGGAGGAAATAAAATGTATCTTGCAGACAAGTGGACTGACTACAAATTAATAGATTCCCGAAGCGGAGAAAAGCTGGAATACTGGGGAAAATATCTCCTGCGCCGACCCGATCCGCAGGCGGTGTGGAGCGAGCAGTCCAAGGGTGCGCCGTGGAACAAAACGGACGCATGGTATCACCGCTCAAATTCGGGCGGAGGAAAGTGGCAGTATTTCACCAAGCTGCCCGAGAAATGGGAAATACATTATCGTGACCTTACGTTTAACATAAAGCCCATGGGCTTTAAGCATACGGGATTATTCCCCGAACAGGCGGTAAACTGGGACTGGTTCTCGGAGCTTATAAAAAATGCGGGACGCCCCGTGCGAGCGCTTAATCTTTTCGCATACACGGGCGGTGCAACCGTTGCGGCGCTTGCCGCAGGTGCGGAGGTAGTTCACGTTGATGCATCAAAGGGAATGGTTACGTGGGCAAAAGAAAACGTTGTATCGTCGGGACTCGGCGATCGCCCCGTGCGCTATATAGTCGACGACGTAATAAAATTCGTACAGCGTGAGGGACGCCGCAAAAGACAGTACGACGCAATAATAATGGATCCGCCCTCTTACGGACGGGGTCCGTCCGGCGAGGTGTGGAAGATAGAAAACGAA
Organism: uncultured Clostridia bacterium; assembly: GCA_934481375.1. Taxonomy (GTDB): domain Bacteria; phylum Bacillota; class Clostridia; order UBA1381; family UBA1381; genus UBA4716. The sequence goes on along the minus strand of CAKSPN010000016.1, from coordinate 11,505 downwards.
CTGTATCCGCTGATTGAGGAATGTATGAAAATACTCTCCCCCGACCCGCTGTTTTTCCTTATAAATTCATATACAACGGGACTCAGCGCACAAATTCTTATAAATATACTGACAATGACAATGAAACGTAAATACGGCGGTGAGGCAGCGGCTGACGAAATAGGTCTGCCGATGTCCGCAAACGGACTTATACTGCCCTGCGGTATAAGCGGAAGATGGAAAAAGGTATGATTATAAAAGCAGAGGACGTATGCTTTTCGTTTGATGAAACGAAAGAGATACTCAAACACATAAATATGAATATAGAAAAAGGCTCGTTCACTGCAATTCTGGGCAGAAACGGAACGGGCAAGTCTACGCTTGCACGGCACTTTAACGCATTGCTTTTGCCGAGCGGGGGAGCGGTGTACGTAAAGGGAATGAATACCGCAGACGAAAAAAATCTGTTTGATATACGCTCGTCCGCAGGAATGGTGTTCCAAAATCCCGATAATCAGATGGTAGCCGCCATAGTCGAGGACGAAGTGGCGTTTGCACCCGAAAATCTCGGCGTTGAGCCTAAAGAGATACGCCGGCGTGTGGACGAATGTCTTGAAATCGCAGGCTTGTCCGATATGGCAACAGCCTCCGTTTCGGCGCTTTCGGGCGGACAGAAACAGCGCACCGCAATTGCGGCGGTGCTTGCAATGGAGCCTGAAATACTCATTCTCGATGAGCCGACCGCAATGCTTGACCCGTCCGGACGGCGTGACGTTATGAGCACGCTCAAAAGGCTCAACAAATCACGCAATATGACCGTTATTCTGATAACGCATTATATGGAGGAGGCTGTCGAGGCTGGCCGTGTGGCGGTAATGGCTGACGGCGAGATAGTGATGGACGGAACTCCGAGAGAAGTGTTCAAAAACACGGAGCGCATAAAGTCAATGGGACTTGACGTTCCGCAGGTGACGGAGCTTGCGTATGAACTTAACAAAAGCGGAATACGTATATCGACCGACATTCTGACGGTGGACGAATGCCTGGCGGAACTGGTGCGTATACTGGGGGTGGCTCCGAATGATTAAGACAGAACACGTAGAGTATATATACAACAAGGGTATGCCGTTTGAAACGTATGCGCTCCGTGATGTAAACCTCGAAATCCCCGACGGCAGCATTACGGCGGTAATCGGGCATACGGGGAGCGGAAAATCCACGCTTATACAGATGTTTAATGCGCTTATCCGCCCCGACTCGGGCAGGATAATAATTGACGGCGTCGATATAACCGAAAAGGGCGCCGATTTAAAGGAAATACGCAGAAAAGTCGGACTGGTGTTCCAGTACCCGGAGCATCAGCTGTTTGAGGAAACAGTGTACAAGGACATTGCTTTCGGACCTAAGAATATGGGGCTTTCGGAGGAGGAAATCGGCTTGCGTGTGCGCCGTGCAATGGAACTTACGTGCATAGACGAGCGGTATTCGGACTGTTCTCCGTTTGAACTTTCGGGCGGGCAAAAGCGCCGTACGGCAATAGCCGGCGTGTTTGCAATGGAGCCGGAGGTGCTTATTCTTGACGAGCCTGCCGCAGGACTTGACCCCAAGGGCAGAGCGGAAATGCTCGATACCATAAAAGCACTGCATGAGAAAAATCCCAAAATGATAATAATTTTCGTGTCGCACTCTATGGAGGACGTGGCGGAAACCGCCGATAACGTAATTGTGATGAACAGCGGACGTATAGAAATGAGCGGCAGTGTGAGTGAAATATTCTCGCACAGCGAGCGGCTTATCGAGATAGGACTTGACGTTCCGCAGATAACGCATCTGATGCTTAAGCTTAATCTTTTGGGTTATCATACCGATAAGGACATTTTTACCGTAAAAGAGGCGGTAAGCTCGATTAAGAAACTGATCGGAGGCGGCAGTGATGATTAAAGACATAACCATAGGTCAGTATATCCCCGGCGGCTCTCCGATACATAAAATGGACGCAAGGCTTAAAATAATAGCGGTGTTTGTGTACATTCTTGTGCTGTTTATGATAAAAAAGCCTGTGTCATATTTGATAGTGACGGTGTACACCGCAACGGTTGTAATGGTAAGCGGAATAAAGGTAAAGCATGTGTTGAGGGGACTGCGCCCGATGCTGTGGATTTTTGTATTCACTGCGGTGCTGAATTTGTTCCTTACAAAAGGCACGGTGCTTGTAAGCATACCGATTTTCAAATTCACGCTTAAAATCACGCATGAGGGACTGTCGACGGCGATAATAATGGCACTGCGGCTGGCGTTTCTGATGATAGGCTCATCGCTTTTAACGCTTACGACGTCGCCGTTACAGCTTACGGACGGCATAGAAAAGCTTTTGAAGCCGTTAAACCGAATAAAAGTGCCGTCGCACGAAATTGCGATGATGATGACGATTGCGATAAGATTTATCCCGACTCTTTCGGAGGAAACGGAAAAGATAATGAAAGCGCAAAAAGCACGTGGAGCGGATTTTGAAACGGGTAATTTAATCGCCCGTGCAAAAGCCATGATACCAATACTCATACCGCTTTTTGTAAGCGCATTCCGCCGTGCGGACGAGCTTGCAACGGCAATGGAGGCACGCTGTTACAGGGGCGGCGAGGGCAGAACGAAAATGAAAGAAAGCCGTATAACGGCACAGGATATAAAGCTGATAATCATATTTGCCGTGTGTATGGCAATTCTTGCCGCTGCGGAAATGGTAATTGAAATTTAGAGAAAGTAATGATATAATGAATATTAGGGTTACACTTCAATATGACGGTACGAATTATCACGGCTGGCAGGTGCAGACGGGGTGCGAAACGATACAGCAAAAGCTGTCCGATGCGATTTTTGCCGTAACGGGCGAGAGAATATGTCCCACAGGGTGCGGACGTACCGATTCGGGCGTACACGCAAAAAACTACGTGTGCAATTTCCATACCGATGCAAATATACCGCCCGAACGGTATGCGTATGCACTAAACACAAAGCTTCCGCCGGACATTGTATGCACAAAGTCCGAGGCGGTGCGTGATGAATTTTGTTCAAACAGAAGTGCGATTAAAAAGAGGTATATATACAGGATATTAAACGCCGAATTTCCCGACGTGTTTGAAAGCCGTTACGCATGGCATTATAAGCATAAGCTTGACGCGGAAAAAATGCGCCGTGAGGCGGCGGCATTTTTGGGCGAACACGATTTTATCGGGTTTGCCGCAAGCGGATTTTCGGTAAAAACAACGGTGAGAACGATTTATTCGATAAACGTTGAAAAAGAAAAGGACATTATCACGATAGATGTTACCGGAAGCGGTTTTTTGTATAATATGGTGCGCATTATGGCAGGAACGCTTGTTCAGATAGGCGGCGGTATAATACGGGAAAGTGCGGCGGATATTATAAAATCACGTAACAGGGAACGAGCGGGGATAACAGCGCCCGCCTGCGGACTTCGGCTGGAGGAGGTGTTTTACGGTGAGTGACGATATAAAAGATATGATAAAATATCCCGATGAGGATGGGGATAACGGCGATACAGAGGAGGCTGTACAGGAAACGGAGCAGGAAACAGCTGAAACGGCTGAACCCGAACAGGAAACAGCCGAAACGGAGGAAAGCGAGGAAACCTCTCTGCAAGCCGATGAAACGGACAAGGGCGAGGAATATTTTTCGTCCGATAATGACGATACGGGTATAACGGAGACGGATTTTTCCGATGAACCGCCAAAAAGCGGAGGACGGCGCATAATAAAATACGCCGTAATTGCGGCAGCAATATTTGCCGTTATGTGCGTGTTCTCGATGATAGACACGGGCGTGATAGGAACGTATAAGCGCAATTTTGCAACCAATGTGTCGGGAATAATGCGTAATATGGGAATAAATCTCACACCCAAAGCCCCAAAAGGCACAGACGAGCCGTTAAACGATCTTTCGGCAATATCCGAGGACTCCGTGTCGGAGAACAGCAAAACCGAGCAGACAAAGGTGAAAGCAACGCCCAAACCCGAAGAACGTGAATACAATACCGATGTGGATTTTTCAAATATAGTTCCGTTTGAAACAGCTTCGGAGTCGAAGTTTGCGGTGTACAAAAAAGGAATAGTGTGCGCAAAATCGAACTATATATGTTATATAAATTCATCGGGAAAAATCGAATGGGAAATGAATACCTCCGTAATAGACCCGATTTTGAAAGCGGAGGGAGATTATATCCTCATAGCGCAGAAAAACGGCACTAAAATGTGTCTGTATGAGGATAAAAAGCTTTTGTACGATATAAATACGGACGCTAATATTCTCTCATGCGGACTGAGTATGAACGGCGATGCGGCGGTAGTTGTAAACAGACAGTCGTATAGAGGTGCGTTTTCCGTTTATAACAAGAGCGGTGATGAAATATATTCGTGGTCGTCAGGCTCGCACCTGGTGCTTTGCGCCGATATTTCAAAAGGCTCAAGGCGTGTTGCGGCGTCGCTTTTGAATACCGACGGCAAGGTAAAAAGCACGGTTATGCTGTTTAACATAAACAAAGAGGACAGCTATGCCTCGGCGGATTTTGAGGACACAATCCTTTTCAATATCAAATTTGTGGACGAAACGGTAAACGCTTTCGGCGACAATTCTATGATAGGTATGGACACAAGCGGAAAAGTGCTTTTCGACAAGCGTTTTGATGATGTGGAGGTCACAAATTGCGCAATAGACGATAAAGGTACGAAAATAATGGTGTTCAGCAGTGAAAATATTCCGATGATGAATATTTACAACAGCGCAGGCGCACTCAAATACACCGTTACCACGCAGACGCAGTCCGATTATGCCGATATAGACAGCTATAATCTTATTTACAACGATAACCGTGATATTTTCCTCGGCAAGCCGAACAGCAGGCATGTGTCGAAATATACGGCGTCAATGGATATAAAGGATTTGGTGCTTATAGACAGCAGAACGTTTGTGATAGTATATTTCAACAGCCTTGAATTTGTGAGAATGTAGGAGAGAAAAATGGTTTCGTATATCATAGACGCCGCGGCGGCAGTTATTATACTGATTGCGTTTGCGGCAGGAATGAAAAAGGGATTGGTCAAATCCGTGTGGCGTGCGGCGGCGTGGATAATAACGGCGGTGCTTGTGTTTGCACTTATACAGCCTGTGACGGGGATTTTGAAAAACACCACCGTCTACGAAAAAACCGAAACGGCGGTACACAATGCATTAAAAGTCAGAATAACCGAAAACGCCGATGAAGAAAAAATAGGCGTTCCCGAATTTCTGCTAAAAAATATAGACACCGAAAGCATTAAAAACAGCACCGGCGAAGCATTGGACAAAACAGTGTCGGAGCTTTCCGCAAACGTTACGGACGTGATTATAAAAATAGCCGCATTTGTACTGTTGTTTATAATCATAAAAATAATACTCGCAGTGGTTTTCCACATTCTGAACGCCGCATCAAAGCTTCCCGTCATAAACGGCACAAATAAGCTCCTGGGCGGACTTTTGGGGATAATAAACATATTGTTTGTTATCTATATAGTATGTGCGGTGCTTACACTGTTTGTGACGAAAGAAATCGTATCCGATACGATTAACTCAACATATCTGGTTAAATATTTTTATAATAACAATATTTTATTACAGCTTGTATTCAAGAGATAAGGAGGAACTATTATGTACAGTGACGTAGTAAAAAAGGGACTTGAAAAAACTCCGCACCGTTCGCTTATGAAGGCGCTCGGTCTGACGGACGAGGAAATCGCACGCCCGTTTATAGGCGTTGTTTCGGCAAAGAACGAGATAATACCGGGGCATATGCACCTCGATAAAATCGCCGAGGCGGTAAAGGCAGGCGTAAGAATGGCGGGCGGAACACCGATTGAATTTCCTGCCATAGGCGTTTGCGACGGTATCGCAATGGGACATATCGGAATGAAGTATTCGCTTGCATCGAGAGAACTTATTGCCGACTCGATAGAGTCAATGGCGCTTGCGCACGGCTTTGATGCACTTGTGCTTATCCCCAACTGCGACAAGATTGTGCCTGGTATGCTTATTGCGGCGGCAAGACTTAATATTCCGTCCATAGTTGTTTCGGGCGGCCCTATGCTGTCGATGAATTTTAAAGGAAAATTCCGTGACCTTAACACGGCATTCGAGGCTGTCGGCGCATACAAGGCAGGAAATATAGACGAATTTGAACTGACCGAGCTTGAGGAGGCGGCTTGTCCGTCATGCGGTTCATGTTCGGGTATGTTTACGGCAAATTCGATGAACTGCCTTTGCGAGGTTCTCGGTATGGCTCTCCCCGGAAACGGCACAATACCGGCTGTGTATTCCGAAAGAATACGCCTTGCAAAGCACAGCGGAATGAAGATAATGGAGCTTTTGGAGAAGAATATACGTCCACGCGACATTATAACTCCCGATTCCATATACAATGCCTTAAGAGTTGATATGGCTCTCGGCTGCAGTACAAACTCAATGCTTCATCTGCCGGCGGTCGCATACGAAGCAAAAGCGCCCATAAGCCTTGACTATGCAAACGAAATAAGCTCGCAGACGCCGAATTTGTGCCATCTTGCACCGGCAGGCGAGCATCACGTTCAGGATCTTTATGCCGCAGGCGGTGTAACGGCTGTTATGAATGAGCTTGACAAGCAGGGACTTTTGAAAACGGATACAATCACCGTAACGGGAAAAACACAGGGCGAAAATATAAAGGATCACCCAGTAAAGGATTATACGGTTATAAGACCGATAGACAATCCCTACAGCAAAACGGGCGGAATTGCGGTATTAAAGGGCAATCTTGCGCTTGACGGCGCTGTTGTAAAGAGAAGCGCCGTTGCACCCGAAATGCTTAAGCACAGCGGACCGGCAAAGGTGTTTGAGAGCGAGGAGGAGGCAATCGACGCAATCTATAAGGGAAAGATAGTAAAAGGCGATGTTGTCGTTATACGCTACGAAGGACCGAAAGGCGGTCCGGGTATGCGTGAAATGCTCTCGCCGACATCGGCAATATGCGGAATGGGTCTTGATAAGGACGTTGCGCTCATAACTGACGGACGTTTCAGCGGCGCAACACGCGGTGCGGCTATAGGACACGTTTCCCCCGAAGCAATGGAGGGCGGTCCCATCGCATTCGTGAAAGACGGCGATATAATAGAGATAGACATTGAAAACTGTATCCTTAATGTTAAGATTTCAGATGAGGAAATGGCAAAACGCCGTGAAAACTGGACTCCGAACGAACCGAAAGTAAAAACGGGTTATTTAAGACGTTACTCAAAGCTTGTTTCGTCCGCAATGCAGGGCGCAGTGATGCTTGATGAGTAATATACTTGTAAGCGCCTGTCTTTTGGGAGCAGACTGCAAATACAACGGCAAAAACAACCGAAACGAAAACGTTCTGCGCCTTATGGAAAAGCATACGCTTATTCCCGTATGCCCCGAACAGCTCGGCGGACTGGCAACTCCGAGAGAACCGTCCGAAAAATCGGGCGGGAGAGTGATAAGCAAGTCGGGTGCGGACGTTACGGAAAATTATAAAAAGGGTGCGGACGAGGTTTTGAAAATCGCACGCCTTTACGGCTGCAAAAGAGCGGTTTTAAAAGCGAAAAGTCCGTCCTGCGGTTCGGGAAAAGTATATGACGGCACTTTTTCGGGAACGCTTATTGACGGAGACGGCGTTACGGCACAGCTTTTAAAACAAAACGGAATAGAGGTTCAAAATGAAAACAATGAGCTTTTATGATAAAATATATGAGAGTGTGGGAAAAATTCCATACGGCAAGGTGGCAACCTACGGTCAGATAGCGGCGCTTTCGGGAAATCCGAAAGCGGCACGTGCCGTGGGCAATGCTCTGCACAAAAATCCTCTGCCCGGAATAATCCCGTGCCATCGTGTGGTGAATGCGTCGGGGAGACTATCCCCGGCGTTTGCTTTCGGCGGTGAAAATATTCAGCGCCAAATGCTCGAAAAAGAGGGCGTGGCGTTTCTGGAAAACGGATTTGTGGATTTAAAACGATGTTTGTGGGTTAACATATAATTTACATACACATACTTTTAAAATTAACATAAGTTATGATACAATTTACACGAAAGGACTGATTTGCAAATGAAAATCGGATTTATAACAAGCGGCGGCGACTGCCAGAGCCTTAACGCCGCAATGAGGGGCGTTGCAAAGACGCTGTACCGCTATGACAGCAAAACGGAAATTCTCGGAATAACGGACGGCTACAGAGGTCTTATATACGGCGAAGCGCAGAAGATGAAACATTCGGACTTTTCGGGAATACTTACTCAGGGCGGAACGATTATCGGTACGTCACGCCAGCCGTTTAAGGAGATGGGTCTGCCGGGTGAAAACGGAATAGATAAAGTCAAGGCAATGAAAGAAAACTATAAAAAATGGGGATTGGACTGCCTTGTTATCCTCGGCGGAAACGGCACGCAGAAAACGGCGAATTTATTAAGCGGCGAGGGACTTAACGTGGTTTCGCTGCCGAAAACAATCGACAATGACCTGTGGGGAACGGATATGACGTTCGGATTTCACAGCGCAGTGGGCGTTGCAACCGAAGCGATAGATAATATCCATTCAACCGCAACCTCGCACGGCAGAGTTTTCATAGTGGAGATTATGGGTCATAAAACCGGCTGGATGACGCTCTATGCAGGCGTTTCGGGCGGTGCGGACGTTATCCTCATTCCCGAAATACCTTACGATATAAACAAGGTCGCAAAGGCTATAAAGGAAAGAAATAAAGCGGGCAAGCGCTTTTCGATAATTGCGGTTGCCGAGGGTGCAATATCCAAAGAGGACGCACAGCTTAAAAAGAAAGAGCTTAAGAAAAAGAGAGAAAAATATCCGTCCGTATCGTATGAGATAGCGGATAAGCTTTCACAGCTTGTCGAAAGGGAAGTCAGGATTGCCATTCCGGGACATACACAGCGTGGCGGCGCACCGAATTATTACGACAGAATTTTAGCCACACGTTTCGGAGTCAAGGCGGCGGAGCTTATCATCAACAAGGATTACGGTAAGCTTGTTACGCTTAACGGCGATAAAATCGACGCCGTACCGCTTTGCGATATTGCCGGCAAGCTTAAAACAATACCTGCGGATTATGAAATGATTTCACAGGCAAAGGAGATAGGAGTTTGTTTCGGAGATTAAAGGAACTGTTCGGGATAATACCGAGAGGAGTGAATATTCCTATGCATAAGGATATAAAAACAACAAAAGGCATATATATCAACAGGGAAATATCGTGGCTCAAATTCAATAAGCGTGTGCTTGAGGAGGCGCAGAACGAAAACGTTCCGCTGTGCGAACGCCTTTCGTTTTTGTCGATATACCAGTCAAATCTTGACGAGTTTTTTATGGTGCGTGTCGGCTCTTTGGAGGATCAGAAGCTTCTTGAGGGCGATGAGCGTGAAAACAAAACAAACCTGACTCCGCAGGAGCAGATAGACGCTATTCTTAAAAATGTGAGAAAGCTTAACGAGGAAAAGGACGAGGCTTATTTTGAGCTTATGTCGGGCATTGAGCGGCACGGAATAAAGATTGTGCGGTTTTCGTCGCTTTCGGGCAGTGAAGCCAAGGCTATCGAGAATTATTACTTGCAGGAAATTCTTCCGCTTTTATCGGTTATGATAGTCGGCAGAAAACAGCCGTTCCCGTTCCTTAAAAACAAAGAGATATATGCGCTTGCCGTGCTGGAGCGGAAAGGCAAGCAGAAGATAGGCATTATCCCGTGCGACAGCGAAATTCTGCCCCGCCTTGTTCCCGTACCGGGTGATAAAAACACATATATGCTTTTGGAGGAGCTTATTCTGCATTATATGGCAAAGGTGTTTGACGGCTATAAAATACAGGAAAAGTCGCTTTTGAGAGTTACGAGGAATGCGGATATTGATGTTCATAAGGTGTATGACGAGGATTTAAACTACCGTGATCAGATGGAGCGTGTGGTAATGCTTCGGAAAAAACTTGCACCCGTAAGGGTTGAGCTTACAAGGAATATAAACAATGATATGCTGTCACAGCTGTGCGGTTACTGCGGTGTACAGCCGGAGCAGGTGTTTTATTCCAAATCGCCGCTTGATTTGTCGTTCGTGTTCGATATACAGGATTTGTTAAGAGGAAACACGGAGCTGTTTTTTGAGCGCCGAATACCCCAACAGCCGTCGGTGGTAGATGCGCACAGACCGATGATTGAGCAGATTAAGGAAAAGGATATTCTGCTTTCGTACCCGTATGAGAGCATACGCCCGTTTTTACGCCTTTTGCAGGAGGCGGCGCAGGACCCCAAGGTTTATATGATAAAAATGACGCTCTACCGCCTTGCGAAAAATTCAAAGGTTGTCGAGGCGCTTGTCGAGGCGGCGGAAAACGGCAAGCAGGTAGACGTGCTTGTCGAGCTTAAAGCAAGATTTGACGAAAAGAATAATATCGAGTGGAGCAGACACCTTGAGGACGCCGGCTGTCACGTTGTTTACGGAATTGACGGGTTAAAGGTACATTCAAAGCTGTGCCTTATAACACGCCGCAGTGATGACGGAATAGAGTATATAACGCAGATAGGCACGGGAAATTATAACGAAAAAACGGCAAGGCTCTACACCGATCTTTCGCTTATGACGGCGGACAGGCGCATAGGCGAGGAGGCAACCGAGGTTTTCCGTGAAATTCTTATCGGAAATATGGTAAAATCGGTAAAGCATTTGCTTGTTGCGCCCAAATGTCTGCAAAAGCCCGTTTTGGATATGATAGATGATGAAATCAAAGCGGCAAAAGAGGGCAAGGAGGCATACATAGGCGTAAAAATCAATTCGCTTACGGATAAAAAGATAATGGATAAGCTTGCGGAAGCGTCCGAGGCGAATGTGAAGGTGGAGCTTATAGTGCGTGGAATATGCTGTCTTTTGAGCGGAATACAGGGTAAAACCGAGAATATAACGATAAAGAGCATTGTCGGCAGATACCTCGAACATTCGAGGATTTATATATTCGGCGCTCACGACAGGGACAGAATATATATCTCGTCCGCCGATTATATGACAAGGAATACCCTGCGGCGTGTCGAGGTTGCGGCGCCCATATATGATGAGGATATAAAGCGGCACATACGTGAGATGTTTGCGGTGATGATGAGAGATAACGTTAAGGCACGCACACAGCTTTCGGACGGCAACTATAAAGTCATAGCAGACCAAAATCCGCCCGTAAACGCACAGGAGCTGTTTTTTGAAAAAGCATACGAACGTGCAAAACAGGAATAAAAACAATTTTTGCGGGGGCGATAAGGAAATCGCCCCTTTTGAAATTTGCAAAAACGGCAATAAATTGCGTTTGCGTACTTGACAAATGTGTGTAAATATGATAAAATAATTCAGCATTCCGATAGGCGTGCAAATGCTGACGTAGCTCAGTAGGCAGAGCACTTCATTGGTAATGAAGAGGTCGGCGGTTCGACTCCGCTCGTTAGCTC
>CAKSPN010000015.1 GCA_934481375.1 uncultured Clostridia bacterium | reverse complement strand
GCCATAGGCAAAGACCCGACAAGAAAACGTTTGTATAATGCGCCGTGGATGTCGGTGTTTGTGCTTGAAATGTACAACCTGACAAAGGACGATACATATCTCGATAAGATGTATAAACTGCTTGAAGTTTACTATGGTATCGGCGGTGAAAAGTTCTATCCGAACGGACTTTCAATGTACGAAACGGTTGAGGCTCTCGAAAAGGCGGGGAAAACCGACAAAGCGGAAAAACTCCGTAAAATGTACGAAAAGCACGTGGCAAATCTTGTGAAAAACGGAACAAACTATCCCGAACACGAGGTGCGGTACGAGCAGTCCATAGTAACGGCGTCAACGCTGTTTATGGCGCAGATGTATATGATAAATCATGATAAAAAACTTATCGGCGAGTGCGAAAAGCAGATAAAAATCCTTGAAAAATTCAACGGCAGACAGCCGAGCTGTTACCTGAACGATCTGGCAATACGCCACTGGGACGCATACTGGTTCGGAAAACGCAGAAATTACGGCGATACTTTTCCGCATGCCGCCTCGGTGCATACGTCAAACGGATTTTTGCATTATGCGCTTATTTCGGGCGATGAGGAATACAAAAAGCGTGCTGTGTGCGGTGCAAGAAACAATCTCTGTCTGTTCAATGCCGACGGCAGCGCCTACAGTTCACGTGTGCATCCGCTGTTTGTAAACGGAGTACGCTGTGAGTATTTTGATGAATTTGCAAACGAGCAGGACGGATTTTTGTATTATATTATAAAGTGGTTTAATTGGTTTGAATAAGCCATGGAAACGGAGAAATTATGATAACAAGAAAAAATATAAATATGACGGAGGGTCCCGTATTCAAAAATATAATCCTGTTTGCACTGCCGCTTATCGTGACCAATCTTTTGCAGGTGCTGTACACCGCCGCCGATACTATGGTGGTGAGCCTTTCGCACGAGGCGGACGCAGTGGGAGCGATAGGCACAACAACGGCTATGATTAATCTTATTGTAAACATATTCATAGGCTGTTCCGTGGGCGCAAAGGTTGCCGCCGCAAGAAAACTCGGCGCAAACGATGCAGAAAAAACCGCAAATACGGTGCATACCGCAATCGCAATGAGCATAATATTCGGCATTATCTGCTGTGTAACGGGCATATTTGCCGCAAATCCCGTGCTTACTGCAATGGGGAACGGCGGCAGACTGCTCGCTCTTGCGGAAAGGTATACAAAGATATATTTCCTGGGCGTGCCGTTTATTTCGGTAACCAATTTCGCCATAGCGATAATCCATGCAAACGGCGATACAAAAACGCCTTTATATATACTTACCTTTACGGGACTTTTGCATGTGGTGCTGAATTTGTTCTTTGTACTGGTGTGCGGATTTTCGGTGGGCGGTATGGCTGCAGCATCGGGGATTTCAAATGCGGCGTCGGCGGTAATTCTTGTTGTGCGGCTTATGCGTGATAAGGGGGCGTGCCGATTAAATCCGAAACGGCTCAGGATAGAAAAGCAGTCGTTTTTAAGTATATTGCATATCGGCGTTCCGGCAGGAATACAAAGCGCCTTGTTCTCGCTTTCGCATATGGTGATACAATCGTCGATTGTTTCGGTAAATAACGCCGTTGCTCCGCCGGGAAGCGCCTTTGCACCCGTTGTAAAGGGCAGTTCCGCCGCAACGAGCGTGGAAAGCTTCGGCTATACGGTTGTAAATTCAACCGCACAGGCGGCAATATCGTTCACGGGGCAAAACGCCGTTGCGGGGAAATATGACAGAGTGAAAAAAGTCCGCCGTTCGTGCTATGCGGCGGTGTTCGGGCTTTCTGTTGTGTTTGCCGCAATAATGCTTACATTTAAAGACCCCATGCTTTCCCTTTACGGCGTAACAAAAGGCGCATCGGGAAGCTTGGAGGAAATAGCGTACAATACGGCTGTAACAAGAATGTTGTGTATGTTTATCCCGTATTTCTTGCTGGGATTTATGGAGGTAGGATCGGGAATAATGCAGGGACTCGGCAGGTCGGTAACGTCAACCGCAGTGTCGCTCACGGGCTCGGTGGCGTTTCGTATACTTTGGATAATGACAGCGTTTAAGGTGTACCCCAATGCCGTAACCGTATTTTTGTCATATCCTATCTCCTGGCTCCTGACCTCCGCCGCACAGTATATATTGCTTTTGCATTTCGGCAACAATGGAAATAATCTCATAAACGGAAAAAAATATCTGAATTTGCGATAAAAACAAGTCGCAAAAGGATTGACACGGCGCATAAAAAGGGGTATAATGTATTAAAGCGTAAATAATATACTTGGTGACAGGAGGAATTAAAATGACATTTGAACAGGCATTTAAAAGAATAAAGACGAAATTTGAAAATGTGGACGCTTCAAAGCTTCAGGATATGGCACTCCAGATTACACTCAGTGACGAGGATTGCGGCGGTACGCTTTATGCGGCTGTTAAGGACGGTGCGCTTGCCGTGGAACCGTATGACTACAAAGATAATGACGCTGTGCTTGACGTTACAAAAGCTGCGCTTGTTTCGATACTAACGGGTAAGACTTCGATAGAAAAGGAAATTGAAAACGGAAATCTTACCGTTAAGGGAAATCTTGAAAAGGTTGCGTCTGTAAAAGATGCGATAATCATACCGAAAAAGGCTCCCGCAAAGAAAGCACCGGCGAAAAAAGCTCCTGCAAAGAAAACTGCGGTTAAAAAAGAAACCGCAAAACCGGCAGTTAAGGCTGCACCTGCAAAAAAGGCAGAAACAAAGCCCGTAAAAGCAGAACCGGCAAAGAAAGCCGAAGTTAAACCGGCTAAGGCAGAGCCTGTGAAAAAAGCAGAAACAAAGCCGGCTCCGGCAAAAACCGAAACCAAAACGGCACCGGTAAAAAAGAGCAAATAATAATTTATAGAACTTGAGGACAGTACCTCAAACTTCAAAAAACAAAGCAGACAAACCTCAAACGGTTTGTCTGCAATTTGAGTGCGGCAGTGCAATCACTGCCGCACTGTTTTTTTTTGCTTATTATGCATAAAAAACAAAAGGATTTAGTGTAAAAAGAGATATGGATTTTTTGTCGGAAATCTGATAAAATGGTATGGGGGAATTTTTATATAAAAAGAAAGGAAGTGTTTTAATGGATACTGTTCAGAGCTATAAATGCCCATGCTGCGGTGCGGCTCTGGTTTTCAGTGGCGAGTCGCAGAGTTTGCACTGCCCGTCGTGCGGAAACGATTTTTCCACCGAAACCATGCAGCAGCTCGGTAATGCCGAGGAGGGAACAAACCAATCCTCAAGGTATGACTGGGATAAATATGAGCCGAGAGATTTCTCGAGCGAAGAGAGTGCGGACTTTTCGGGATATACCTGTCCGTCCTGCGGTGCGGAAATAATGGGAGATGACGCTGTGGGGGCGGCGGTGTGTCCTTACTGCGGAAGTTCGACTATTGTAAAAAGCCAATTTGAGGGGGCTTTAAAGCCGGACTACATAATTCCGTTCAAGGTCGAAAAGAATGCGGCAATAAAAGCGTTTGAAGAAGATGCCAAAGGTGCGCCGTTTTTGCCGAATGAGTTTAAGGATAAAAAGCGCGTATCGGAAATGTCGGGCGTGTACGTTCCGTTTTGGATGTTCGACTGCGACTGCAATGCAAGCATTACATACAGTGCGGAGCAAACAAGCTGTTGGAGCGATTCGGAATATAATTACACCAAAACCGATCACTACGAGCTTTTGAGGGGCGGAAGTATCGGCTTTGCCAATATTCCCGTTGACGGCTCGAAAAAAGCGGACGATACGTATATGGAGGCGGTCGAGCCGTACGATTACAGCGAGGCGGCGGAGTTTAATCCGGCGTATCTTTCGGGGTATCTGGCTGATAAATATGATGTTTCGGCAGAGGACAGCACAGACCGTGCAAACGAGCGTGTCAAAAACTCTGCGGAGTCAATGTTTAAGGAAACAACGGACGGATATTCGGCAGTGCGCAAGAAATATTCGAGAATAGATTTCTCAGGCGGTAAAATACGTTATGCGCTTTTGCCCGTATGGATGCTCAATATAAAGTATGCGGATAAGATGTACCATTTTGCGATAAACGGTCAGACGGGAAAAGTAGTGGGAGAGTACCCCGTTGACAACGGAAAGAAGTGGAGATATTTCGCAAAAGCGGCAGGTATAGCATACATTTTTGCGGCGGCAGCCGTATGGTTTTTGCTGAGTTGAACGGAGGTAGGGTATGAAAAAAAGAATTATTTTTATCGCCGTGCTTGTGCTGTGCTTTATGCCGACGCTTGCACTGGCATTTGAAAATCCCGCACTCGTTGACGAGGCAGGGTATCTTACGGAGGAACAGGCGGCTGAAATAAGCGATAAGCTTGACAAACTGCGCACCGAGTATGATTTTGACACGGCAGTGTACATAGAAAAAGTAATGAGCGGAGAAGATGCTCAGAATACTGCGGACGATATTTTCGATTATAAGCTCTACGGCGGCGGAAGCGGCAAGGACGGCATAATGCTGTACATTTCGGAAGAGCCGAGAAAATATCATTACACCACTCACGGTACGGGCATAACGAGATTTAATGACAGCGCTCTCGAATATGTGGACGATGCGGTTTTGCCGTATCTTCAGGACGACGATTATTATTCGGCGCTTATCACGTATGCGGATACCGCACGGGAGGTACTTGAGGCAACGGCGCAGGGCGAGCCGTTTGAATACCCGACAAGCATAATATATATTATATGCGTGGTTGCGGCAGGACTTTTAATTCCGCTTGTGATTGCGTCTGCGGCTATGCATATTAAGCTTGCAAGAATGAAAACGGCTGTGGGCAATGATTACGCCGAAAATTACGTAAAGCCGGGAAGTATGCATCTTTCGCAATCGAGCGACATTTATCTTTACAGTAATGTAACCAAAACCCCGATACCGAAAGAAACCTCGGACAGCGGCACTCATGTATCGTCCTCGGGCGAAACGCACGGCGGCAGAGGGGGAAGCTATTAAAAAATGCCGCATACTGCGGCGGAACGGAGGAATTGATATGAAAAAAATTGCGGCTGTTATTACAGCTATGGCTATGATGACGGGACTTACCGCATTTGCGGAGGAAATGGCAAGCGAATACAAATATGACGAAAACGGAAAAATCACCGCATATTACGGAGATGAAAATGTCGTTGTTCCGTCTGAGACAGGCGGTGCGAAAATCACCGAAATAGGCGATAAGGTGTTCTTTGACCTTGATATTTCATATGTGTTTATCAATGAAGGCATAGAAAAAATAGGCACAAGCGCATTTGAGGGCAGTAATCTTTATGGTGCGGATATGCCGTCAACGTTGAAAAGCGTTTCCGACCGTGCATTTGCCAACTGTGAATACCTTGAAGAAATGTATTTTTCATCGTCAGATACGGAATTCGGAAAAGATGCGTTTGCCGGAACGAAGTTTATAAAATTCTTTTTCCCGTGTTCAAGCGACTTTGACGCACTTTCGGGAAAAATAAAATCGGCAAAGGGCGATGAGAATTACGGTCTGGGGGCAAGCCATAATCTTGCCGAGGACGAAATGGACGGCGATGTGCTTACCTGCATTGACTGCGGACAGCATTTTGACAGAGGAGGAACAATGCCGTTTGAGGACGTAAGTCCCGAGGATTGGTTCGGTTCGTATGTGTATATGGCGTATGTCGCAGGAATATTAAACGGCAAAAGCGAAACCGCCTTTGACCCTTCGGCAGGACTTACCTGCGGCGAAACCGCAAAAATTGCGGCAAGCATATATGCGCTCCGTGAGGGCGTGGAGGATTTCCCGGAGGACGGAAACAACTGGTACGATAAATATGTGAACTACTGCTACAATAACGGAATTTTGGAGGAACACGTTGTTTTCGACTGGAATGCACCGGCAACACGTGCGCAGGTGGCGTATCTGTTCTCACGGTGTGACTCCAGACCGTATACCATAAACGAAGTACCGCTTACGGATATACCCGATGTGCATGACACAACGCCGTTTGCGTATGAAATACTCGATTTGTACAACAGAGGTATTGCGGCGGGCAGTGACGAACAGTATACGTTCCACCCCGACTCAAATATAATGCGCAGTGAGGCGGCGGCGCTTGTTGCGAGACTTTTATACCGTGAAATGAGAATAGAACTGCCGAAAGGCTGATAAAGAAAGGACGGAAAAACAATATGGGTTTATTAAAGGCAGGAGCAGGTGCGCTCGGCGGTGTGCTTGCGGATCAGTGGAGAGAGTATTTTTACTGCGAGTCGATAGACAGCGAT
Source organism: uncultured Clostridia bacterium (assembly GCA_934481375.1). Taxonomy (GTDB): domain Bacteria; phylum Bacillota; class Clostridia; order UBA1381; family UBA1381; genus UBA4716. Next base: position 13,326 of record CAKSPN010000015.1, on the reverse strand, counting down.
TTGCTGATAGTAAAAGGCGAAAAAAGAACGGGCGGCAGAAGCTCGAACAAAAAGGGCGAGAATAACGTTATTTCAAACGGTTCGGTTATCGCTATAAACGAGGGTCAGTGTATGATTATCGTGGATCAGGGAAAAATTGCGGAAATATGCGCCGAGCCGGGCGAGTTTGTATACGATAATTCTACCGAGCCGAGTATTTTTTACGGAAATCTCGGCGAGAACATAAAGAGAAGCTTTGCGCAGGTCGGCAGACGTTTCACGTTCGGCGGCGACGCAGGCAAGGATCAGCGTGTGTATTATTTTAATACCAAAGAAATTACGGGCAACAAATTCGGAACGGCGTCACCGATACCGTTTCGTGTAATCGTGGACGAAAACCGCGGCTACAAACTGTCGGTGGATTTAAGATGTAACGGAGTTTTTTCATATAAAATATCCGACCCGATAATGTTCTATACAAATGTAAGCGGAAACGTGAGTGAATATTACGAGCGTTCGCAGATAGACGAAATGCTCCGCAGCGAGCTCATGGACGCACTTCAGCCTGCGCTTTCAAAAATAGCGGCACAGCGCATTATGTATTACGAAATCCCGGCGCACACAAAAGAGGTGTCGGCGGCGCTCCGTGAGGAGCTTGCTCACGACTGGAGCGGCAAAAGAGGTATAGAGGTTGTTTCGATAGCGTTTAATTCGGTAACAATTCCCGAGGATCAGCGCAAGAAGCTGACCGAATGGGAGGAAACCGCAATGACGACCGACGCCGCAACGGCGGCGGCAAGAATAGTCGGCGGACAGACCGAGGCAATGAAAACCGCCGCCGCAAATCAGGGCGGTATGGGCGCAATGGGCGGATTTTTCGGTATGAATATGGCTCAGAACGCCGGCGGAATAAATGCCGCTGATTTGTATACAATGGCTCAAAATCAGCAGCAGGCTGCTCCGGCGCCGTCAGCCGATATATGGACGTGTTCGTGCGGACACGGCGGCAATACGGGCAAGTTCTGTATGGAATGCGGAAAACCCAAGCCGAGCAATGAGGGCTGGACGTGTTCGTGCGGTGCGGTGAATATGGGCAAGTTCTGTCAAAATTGCGGAAAACCCCGTCCGTCGGGTGCGCCGGTATATCAATGCGATAAGTGCGGCTGGAAACCCGAAGACCCGACCAATCCGCCGAAATTCTGCCCCGAATGCGGCGATGTGTTCGATGAAAACGATAAAATCTGAAAAAGGTATTGACATTCAAAAAAAAGTGTGATAACATACTATATTATAGAATTTAATTAAAGTTGACTAATGGTTGAGGTGCGGTACTTATCAGTAGCATTGCTTGCAACGAAAGGCATTCGGAGCAGTGCGAAAGGAAATATCGCCGAAATATACATCTCTTTGCCCGGGGTGCATATTGGGTTGCAGAAGAATATTCTGCAGACTGTCACATTTGTGAAGCGCTTCCGTAGTTTTAAGATATGGTTTGTTTAAGCCGTATGTGTTTGACTATTTAAGCGCATACGGCTTTTGTTATTAATTAAAATTTTTTAAAAGGTGGTAATGTTTTATGAAAAAGATTATTTCGGTTTTACTGGCTATGGCGGTAATGGTAGGCTTTGCCGGCTGCGGAAACAAGCAGACAGCCGATACGGCACAGGACAGTGACGTTTTGCGTGTGGGTATGGAATGTAACTATGCTCCGTACAACTGGTCGCAGGCGGATAACTCAAACGGCGCAATCGCTATCAAGAATGTGGACAATATGTACACAAACGGTTATGACGTTCAGGTTGCACAGAAGATTGCGGACGCTCTCGGCAAAAAGCTTGAAATATATTCGTATGAGTGGGACAGCCTTATTCCGGGCGTTCAGTCGGGAAAGCTTGATATGATTATAGCAGGTATGAGTCCGACAGCCGAAAGAAAAGAAAAGATAGACTTTTCAAATAACTACTATACTTCAAACCTTGTTATAGTAACAAAGAAGGACGCTCTTTCGGACGTTAAGACTATCGCAGACCTTGACGGCAAGAAGATTGCCGCACAGTCGGGAACATTCCACCTCGACGCTCTTTCATCGCAGACAAAGGCACAGGTAAGCGAACTTGCAGACTTCTCAACAATGTTCATAGCTCTCGGCGCAGGTACAATCGACGGCTATGTTGCTGAAGAACCTACCGCAATGGCAGTAATCGAAGACCCCGCATACGGCTATGTGGCATTAAAGAACAACGATACCGGATTTAAAGTTGCCGATGACGATGTAAGCATAGCTGTCGGCGTTAAGAAAGGTTCGGAACTTAAGGATAAGATAAACGGCGCACTGGAAGGCTTTGACGAAGCCGCTCAGAAAGAGCTTATGTCGGAAATGGTTAAGATTGCGCCGGCTGATGGGGAATAATTGAAAAACTATGGGTAAGTTTTTAAGTGAAGTATTAAATATAACAATTAAATATAAAGGATTTTTTCTGCAGGGCATAGGCTATACAATGCTTATCGCCCTTGCGGGAACGCTTATAGGTCTTGTAATAGGTCTTATTACGGGAATAATCAGAACTATTCCGAAATCGAAAAATCCGTTTGTGAGAGTTCTTTTGAAAATCGTAAATGTGATTATCAGCATATATGTTGAAGTGTTCAGAGGAACGCCTATGATGGTTCAGTCAATGGTTATTTTCTGGGGTTACGCATTTATGAACAACGGAGAAACTCTGCCGCTTATCCCTGCGGGTATTTTTATCGTGTCCATAAACACGGGCGCATATATGGCAGAGATTGTGCGCGGCGGTATTATTTCGATAGACAAGGGTCAGTTCGAGGGCGCATATTCTATCGGTATGAGCCATTGGCAGACAATGATGTGCGTTGTTGTGCCGCAGACTATGCGTAATATTCTGCCGGCGATAAGCAATGAGTTTGTCATTAATATAAAGGATACGTCGGTGCTTAACGTTATAGGCGTAACCGAGCTGTATTTCTTTACGGCAAAGATTTCAAAAATGACATGGTCTATATTTGAAACATATGTGGTTGCGTGCGTTATCTATTTCATACTGACGTTTACCATAACAAGAATACTGAAGTTCATAGAACGTAAGATTGACGGATCGGCTACTTACATAATACATCATTCGTCAACCATGCCCGACGAGAGCTTCACGGCAGAGGAGGGCGCAAGATGAGCGAGAAGATAATAGAAATAAAAGGTCTTAAGAAAAGCTTCGGCGAAAACGAGGTTTTAAAGGATATAAATTTCTCGGTAAATCACGGTGACGTTACCTGTATAATAGGCTCATCGGGTTCGGGAAAATCCACGATGCTCAGATGCATCAATCTGCTTGAGGAGCCGACCGGCGGAGAGATAATATATAAAGGGAAGAATATTCTTGAAACAAAAAAGATTGCCGCATACAGATCAAAGGTTGAAATGGTTTTCCAGAGCTTTAATCTGTTTGAGAATATGACGGTTTTGAAAAACTGTATGGTGGGACAGAGAAAAGTCCTCAAAGCCGATAAGGAAACGGCGAAAAAAGAGGCTATGTACTATCTTGAAAAGGTAGGAATGGCTCCGTATATCAATGCGAAACCCAGACAGCTTTCGGGCGGTCAGAAACAGCGTGTGGCAATTGCCCGTGCACTTGCGATGAAACCCGATGTAATCCTGTTTGACGAGCCGACCTCGGCTCTCGATCCGCAGATGGTCGGAGAAGTCCTTGAGGTTATAAAGAATATTGCCAAAGAAGGACTTACAATGATAATTGTAACGCACGAAATGGCTTTTGCCCGTGACGTTTCAAATCACGTCGTGTTTATGAACGACGGCGTTATCTGTGAAGAAGGTACGCCCGAGGAAATATTCACCTCGCCGAAAAAGCCCGAAACACAGGCATTTTTATCAAGATTTATGAACCAATAAGAATAGAGCCTGTCGACAAAATATTGTCGACAGGCGAAAAAAGTGATATATCACTTTTTTCAAAACTACTGTATGAAAAAATCAGAAGTTCCGTTGATTGGATTTTGAAGCGTCAAAATCTGAAACTTCTGATTTTAGCCGGTTCTGATGCGCCTGTCGTCAGAAATGATTTAAACTTGAGGTTAGCGCCTCAAACTCCCAATAACAAAGCAGACAAACCTTAGACGGTTTGTCTACAGCCTGAGCGGCGCTGTTTGATACGGCGCCGCATTATTTTTACTTAAAAACACGGGTAAAAATAAACAAAATTTATATAAAAATTTCTTAAAATTTGTTTAAAAATAAATGAATTTTTTTTGTAAAAAAGCTTGCAAAATCGTGTCAATTACTGTATAATATTACTGTTGTGACACTTGACAAACGATGAAGCGGGAGGTTGCGGCTTATTACAGCCGGTTTTTCCGTGGAGAATGTCCGATTCGTGAAATCGGGCGACAGTCACGCTACACTGTTCTTCTGCTCTTTTCTCCTGTGTGAAAAGGGTAAACGTCAAAGAGGCTCGGACTGCGGCAATGCGGCGGTATGGGCGTTTTGCGGTCTGAATTAAGATGCATCGGAACGCAAGGTATGGCTTTGGCTCAGAGGAGGAATGCGGCGAAAATTGACTTTACTGCCCGAAAATAGGTTATTTTCGGGTTTTATTTTGAGGGCGGTGCGAAACGCCCGGCGGTGTGTGCAATTTTCTCTAAGGCGCTGTCGTGCAGAGTACAACACTATTTCAAATAAGGAGGGAAAAAGTATGGCAGCAAACCAGAAAATCAGAATCAAATTAAAGGCTTATGATCACGTTGTGCTTGATCAGAGCGCTGAAAAGATCGTTGAAATCGCAAAGAGAACAGGCGCTAAAGTTTCAGGCCCTATTCCGCTTCCGACAGATAAGGAAATAATCACGATCTTGAGAGCGGTTCATAAGTACAAGGATTCTCGTGAGCAGTTCGAAAGAAGAACTCACAAAAGATTGATTGACATTGTTGTTCCGGGTGCTAAGACAATGGAAGCTCTTGTTAAAATAGATCTTCCCGCAGGCGTGGAAATCGATGTTATCCAGAAATAAGTGCAGTAGTCGATTTTGACTATGATGCAGGTCAAGTTTTCTGTAAGGGAAACCAATAACTGAAAGGGAGGAATTTTCTCATGGAGAAAGCAATTTTAGGAACAAAGATCGGTATGACTCAGATCTTTGCTGAAGGCGGAGTTGTTGTTCCGGTAACCGTTATTATGGCAGGTCCCTGTGTCGTTACACAGAAAAAGACTGTTGAAACGGACGGATACGAAGCTGTTCAGGTTGGCTACGGCGAAGTTAAAGACAAGCATCTTAACAAACCGCAGTTGGGTCATTTCAAAAAGGCAAACACTGCTAATAAGAAGTATGTCAGAGAGTTCAGGCTCGATGATTGTTCGTCACTCAACGTTGGCGATGAAATCAAGGCTGACATTTTCGCAGCCGGAGAAAAGGTTGACGTAAGCGGTATTTCAAAGGGTAAAGGCTTTGCCGGCCCGATGAAGCACGGTCTTCACAGAGGACCTATGACTCACGGTTCAAAATCACAGAGAGTTTCCGGTTCACTCGGTATGTGTTCAAATCCGGGACGTGTCTTAAAGGGCAAGGTTCTTCCGGGACATATGGGTGTTGAAAAGGTAACGATCCAGAACTTAGAGGTTGTAAAAGTTGACGCAGAACAGAATCTGATTCTTGTTAAGGGTGCGGTACCGGGAAGCAAGGGCGGCCTTGTAACAATCAGAAACGGCGTTAAAGCATAATCGAGGTTATTGGAAAGGAGGAAATATATAATGGCTACAGTGGCTTTATATAATATGGAAGGCGCAAAGACCGGTTCTATGGAAGTATCCGATGCGATTTTTGCGGCTGAAGTAAATAATTCAGTTTTGCACCAGGTAGTTGTGAACTATCTTGCAAATCAGCGCCAGGGCACACAGAGCACAAAGACTCGTACTGAAGTTCGAGGCGGCGGCATTAAGCCTTGGAGACAGAAGGGTACAGGCCGTGCAAGACAGGGAAGTATCCGTGCTCCGCAGTGGGTTGGCGGCGGCGTAGCTTTAGGCCCCAAGCCCAGAAGCTACAGATTCAGCATTAATAAGAAGATGAAGAGACTTGCTATCAAGTCCGCATTATCTGCTAAATATGCTGCATACGAAATATATGTAATCGAAGACCTTACGGTTGACGAAATCAAAACAGCAAAAATCGCTGCTTTGTTAAAGGGTCTTGAGGTTGATAAGAAAGCTCTTATCGTAACAGCAGAGGCTGACGAGAAGGTTTATAAATCGGCAAGAAACATCAAGGGTGTTACACCGACTCACGTCGGTACTCTTAACACATACGATGTTCTCAGCAACAATGTTGTAATCCTTTCAAAGGATGCGGTTGCAAAGATTGAGGAGGTGCTTGCATAATGAATTCATATGATATTTTGAGAGAACCTGTCATCACGGAACGCAGTATGGAACAGTATTTCGACAGACAGGGCAACGAAATTCACAAGTATACCTTTAAGGTTCCCGTAACCGTAAACAAGGTTGAGGTTAAGAAGGCTGTTGAAGAAGTGTTCGGCGTAAAGGTTGCTAAGGTAAACACAATTAAGATGCTTGGCAAGGTTAAGAGAATGGGCCGCTATGAAGGCAGACGCGCTTCATTTAAAAAGGCTATCGTAACGCTGGCTCCGGACAGCAAGACAATCGAATTCTTCGATATGTAATTTATAGATAAGGAGAGTAAAGGATAATGGCTATTAAAAAGTATAATCCTACTTCGCCTGCCAGAAGATTTATGACGGTTTCAGACTTCGCTGAAGTTACAAAGAAGTCGCCGGAGCGTTCACTGCTTGCAACAAAGAAAAAGAATGCGGGCAGAAACTCATACGGCAGAATTACTGTTCGTCATAGAGGCGGCGGCAACAGAAGAAAGTACAGAATTATTGACTTTAAGAGAAATAAAGACGGCATGAACGCAACTGTTATCGGTATCGAGTACGATCCGAACAGAACAGCCAACATCGCACTCATTCAGTACGAGGACGGCGAAAAAGCGTATATCATTGCTCCTTTGGGACTGACAGACGGTGATGTTGTCGTTTCGGGAACGGGCGCAGATATTAAGCCCGGAAACGCACTGTTCATCAAGGATATTCCGGTCGGTACATTAATTCACAACATTGAATTATATCCCGGCAAGGGTGCTCAGCTCGTAAGAACGGCAGGTTCGTCGGCTCAGCTTATGGCTAAGGAAAACGGATATGCTCAGGTAAGACTTCCGAGCGGCGAAGTAAGAATGGTTCGCCTTGACTGTAAGGCTACAATAGGAATAATCGGAAATCAGCAGCATGAAAACATTTCTATCGGTAAAGCCGGCAGAAAACGTCATATGGGCTGGAGACCGACCGTTCGAGGCGTTGTTATGAACCCGAATGACCATCCGCACGGCGGTGGTGAAGGTAAGTCGCCTATCGGACGTCCTGCTCCTGTTACTCCTTGGGGTAAGCCTGCTCTTGGTCTTAAGACAAGAAAACACAAGAACAGAACAGACAAGTTTATCGTTAAGAGAAGAAACGATAAATAATCGTTGAAAGGAGGAACGTTTTAATGAGCAGATCACTTAAAAAGGGACCTTTTGTCGAAGAACGCCTTATGTCGAGAATTGACAAAATGAACGAAACCAATGAAAAGAAGGTTGTAAAGACCTGGTCGAGATCGTCGACTATATTCCCTGAAATGGTAGGTCATACTATTGCTGTACATGACGGCAGAAAGCATGTTCCGGTTTTCATCAGTGAAGATATGGTAGGTCACAAGCTCGGCGAGTTTGCGCCCACAAGAACTTTTAAAGGACATGCAGGTGCTAAAACAACAGGCTGATGCTTGTAAATACGCACTGATAAATTGATATTTAAGATTAATTATAATCAACTATCGGAAGGAGGATTTCCAAATGGAAGCACGCGCAGTATTAAAGTATGCACGTATTTCGCCGAGAAAGGTAAAAATCGTGCTTGACTTAATAAGAAATAAGCCGGCTAACGTTGCTATGGGTATCATAAAGAATACTCCGAAATCAGCAAGCGAGCTTTTAGAAAAGCTTCTTGCGTCAGCAATAGCAAACGCAGTAAACAATCATGATATGGATAAAGACAAGTTGTATGTTGCAGAATGTTATGCATCACAAGGTCCTACTTTAAAGAGAATTCAGCCCCATGCACAGGGCAGAGCGTTCAAGATTTTAAAGAGAACCAGCCATATCACTTTAGTATTAAAGGAAATGGAAGACTAATAAGAAAAGGAGGTTAACTCATGGGACAGAAAGTTAATCCGCACGGACTTAGAGTCGGCGTTATTAAAGACTGGGATTCTAAATGGTTCGCAGGTAAAAAAGAGTTCGGAGACCAGCTGGTTGAAGATTACAATATCAGAAAATTTGTTAAAAAAGCTTGCTACGATGCAGGAGTTGCAAAAATCGGCATCGAAAGAAAGCAGAAGAAAGTATTTATCACAATTCATGCTGCAAAGCCGGGTATAATCATCGGCAGAGGCGGCGCTGAAATCGATAAGTTAAAGGCTGACGTCGAAAAGATGACAGGCAAGAGCGTAAACGTTAATATTATGGAGGTTAAAAACCCCGATACAAACGCACAGCTCGTTGCAGAAAATATCGCTGCACAGCTCGAAAAGCGTATCTCGTTCAGACGTGCTATGAAGCAGGTTATGGGCAGAGCTATGAGAATGGGCGTTAAAGGTATTAAGACTGCGGTTGCAGGTCGTGTAGGCGGCGCTGAAATCGCAAGAACAGAGCAGTACCACGAGGGTACTATTCCTCTGCAGACCTTAAGAGCAGATATTGATTACGGTTTTGCGGAAGCCGCAACAACTTACGGTATCTTAGGCGTTAAGGTTTGGATCTACAAGGGCGAAATCTTAAACGTGGCTGACGGCAGACAGAAAGAAGCTGCTGCAAATGCCGCTCCCGAAAGAAAAGAAAGAAGAAGATCCGACAGAGGCGACAGAAAACCGAGAGGGGGCAGACAGTAATGTTATTACCTAAGAGAGTAAAATACAGACGTGTTATGCGTGGTCGTATGAAGGGTAAGGCAACACGCGGCAACGTGGTATCACACGGTGAGTACGGCCTTCAGGCTTTGGAACCCGCATGGATTACGTCAAGACAGATCGAAGCTGCCCGTATCGCTATGACAAGATACACCAAGCGTGGCGGTAAGGTTTGGATCAAGATTTTCCCGGATAAGCCGGTTACAAGAAAGCCTGCCGAAACTCGAATGGGTTCAGGTAAAGGTTCACCGGAGTATTGGGTAGCAGTAGTTAAGCCGGGCAGAGTAATGTTTGAAATGGCCGGTATTCCTGAGGAAAACGCTCGTGAAGCAATGCGTCTTGCAATGCACAAACTTCCCGTTAAGTGTAAGTTTGTAAAGCGTGAAACAACAGAGGATGGTGAATAAGATGAAATTAAATGAGCTTAGAGAATTATCAACGGCTGAATTGGAAGAAAAGCTCGCAGAAAGCAAGCAGGAATTATTCAACCTGAGATTTCAGAACGCTATTAATCAGTTGGACAATCCGATGAGAATTGGTGACGTTAAGAAAACTATCGCTCGTATTTTAACCATCATTCGTGAAAGAGAACTTACCGGTTCTGCGATGTAATGAGCAGATAGAAGTGATACTGTCTGAAAGGAGGACTTATCTGTGGAAGAAAGAAACAGCCGTAAGGTTATTATCGGTAAAGTCGTAAGCAACAAAATGGACAAGACAATCGTTGTTGCTATCGAATATAGAGTAAAGCATCCGCTTTACGGAAAAATTGTAAAGCGTACCTACAAGCTGAAGGCACACGATGAGGAGAATATCTGCTCGATCGGTGATACGGTTAAGGTAATGGAAACAAGACCTCTCTCAAAGGATAAGAGATGGAGATTGGTTGAAATAGTAGAAAAAGTTAAGTAATATAACGAAATCCCGGAAGGAGGAAGTTTTAATGATACAGCAACAAACACTTTTAAAAGTGGCTGATAACACAGGCGCAAAAGAGCTTATGTGTATCCGAGTAATCGGAGGCTCGAAAAAGAGATATGCGGCTGTCGGCGATGAAATAGTTTGCAGCGTTAAAAAGGCAACACCGGGCGGCGTTGTTAAAAAGGGTGACGTTGTAAAGGCTGTTGTGGTAAGAACAGTTAAAGCGTCAAAGCGTGCAGACGGCTCATACATTAGATTTGATGAAAATGCAGCTGTTATAGTAAAGGACGACAAAAACCCGAGAGGTACTCGTATCTTTGGACCGGTTGCAAGGGAACTCAGAGATAAAGAGTATATGAAGATACTTTCATTGGCTCCGGAAGTACTTTAATTAGGGAGGAATTACAATGAAAAAAATGCATATTAAACGCGGTGACACCGTTAAGGTTATCGCCGGCAAAGATAAGGGCAAAGAAGGCAAGGTTGTAACAGCAATTCCCGACAAGGGCAAGGTAATTGTCGAAGGTGTGGCAGTAGCTCATAAGCACCAGAAGGCAAGAGTTCAGGGTCAGGAAAGCGGTATTATCCATGTGGAAATGCCCATCGACGCTTCAAACGTCATGAGAGTGTGTTCAAAGTGCGGTAAAGCCGCAAGAACAGGCGTTAAGGTACTTGCCGACGGTTCAAAGGCAAGATACTGCAAGAAGTGTAATGAAATATTCAACGATTAATTTCGAGAGGAGGTAAATTCTAACAATGAGTAGAATGCAAGTAAAATATAGTAATGAAGTTGCTCCGGCTCTTATGGAGAAGTTCTCATATAAAAGCACAATGCAGATACCAAAGCTCGTAAAAATCGTAGTTAATATCGGTTTGGGTGAAGCAAAGGATAATCCTAAGGCTATCGATGCCGCTTGCGGCGATTTGGCACTGATCACAGGTCAGAAGCCTATCGTTACAAAGGCAAGAAAGTCAGTAGCTAACTTCAAATTAAGAGAAGGTATGAACATCGGCTGCAAGGTTACCTTGAGAGGCGCTAAGATGTACGAATTCTTAGACAGACTCTTTAACGTTGCTCTTCCCCGAGTAAGAGACTTCAGAGGTATAAATGCAAACGGTTTCGACGGCAGAGGTAACTATTCCTTAGGTATTAAGGAACAGCTGATTTTCCCTGAAATCGAGTATGATAAGATTGACAAAATCAGAGGTATGGACATTAACTTTGTTACTACCGCACAGACAGACGAAGAAGCTCGTGAACTCTTAAAGCTTATGGGCGCTCCGTTTCGTTCGTAAGGGAGGAGAAACTTATGGCAAAAAAATCTATGGTTATAAAACAGCAGAGAACACCTAAGTATTCAACACAGGCGTATACAAGATGTAAAATCTGCGGAAGACCGCACGCTTATTTAAGAAAGTTCGGTATCTGCCGTATCTGCTTCAGAGAATTAGCTTACAAAGGTCAGATTCCGGGAGTTAAAAAGGCTTCATGGTAATCGGTGCCGATTCAGAGTATAAGTACGATTTCTTTACAGAATATCGGAAGGAGGTAAAATAAATGCAAATCACTGATCCTATCGCAGACCTGCTCACAAGAATCAGAAATGCGAATACAGCAAAGCACGATTCTGTTGATGTTCCGGCTTCTAATATGAAGAAAGCCATTGTTGAAATCTTAAATGATGAAGGTTATATAAAAAGCTACCAGATCATTGAGGACGGAAAGCAGGGCGTTATCAGAATAACATTAAAGTACGGACCGAAGAACGAAAAGGTTATAAGCGGTCTTAAGAGAGTTTCAAAGCCCGGTTTGAGAATTCATGCGGGCGCTGACGAATTACCGAAAGTCCTGAAGGGACTCGGTATCGCAATCATATCAACCTCAAAGGGTGTTATGACCGATAAAAAGGCAAGAGAAGAGCATATCGGCGGCGAAGTTTTAGCATTCGTTTGGTAAGATAGAAACAAAAACTGAAAACCTGTCATAAAAGACAGAGAAAATTTAAGTTAAGGAGGAAAATCCTATGTCAAGAATAGGTAGAGCACCAATCACAGTTCCGGCAGGCGTTGACGTCAAGCTGACTGCTGATAATGAAATTACCGTAAAAGGTAAGAACGGTACTTTAACAAGAAAGCTTCACCCGGATATGATAATCAAGGTTGAGAGCGGCACTATAACAGTTGAAAGACCGTCAGAGGATAAGGCACACAAGTCACTGCACGGTTTAACCAGAACACTCATTAACAATATGGTTATCGGTGTAACGGACGGATTTACAAGAGAACTCGAAATCAACGGTGTTGGTTATAGAGGTCAGATGCAGGGAAAGAAAATGGTACTTTCACTCGGATATTCGCATCCGGTTGAATACACACCCGAAGAGGGCGTTACCATCGAAATGCCCGCACCGAACAAAATCATTGTTAAAGGCGCAAGCAAAGAGCGTGTAGGCGCAACTGCTGCAAAGATAAGAACCTTCAGAGCTCCCGAACCGTATAAGGGCAAGGGTATCAAGTATGTTGAAGAACATATCAGACGTAAAGAAGGTAAAGCAGGCGCTAAGAAGAAATAAAGAAAGGAGTGTTCTTAAATGATTAACAAAAAAGATACCAATGCTGCAAGAATTAAGCGTCATCAGCGAGTTAGAAAGAACATCTCCGGAACTGCGGAGAGACCTCGTCTGAACGTATACAGAAGTCTTAACAATATATATGCGCAGGTAATAGACGACGTAAAGGGTGTAACTCTTGTATCGGCGTCATCGCTCGACAAGGACTTTGAAGGCTACGGCGGAAACGTTGAAGCTGCAAAGGCAGTGGGCAAGGCAGTTGCCGAAAAGGCACTTGCCGCAGGAATTAAGGCTGTCGTATTCGACAGAGGCGGATATATATATCACGGCAGAGTTGCTGCTCTTGCAGAAGGCGCAAGAGAAGGCGGCTTAGAATTCTAAGAGAAGGAGGACGAGTTAAGTGGCTGAAAGAATAGATGTAACAGCATTAGGCGAATTGGAAGAAAACGTTGTAGCAATCAATCGTGTTGCTAAGGTTGTAAAAGGCGGTAGAACTTTCAGATTCAGCACCTTGGTTGTAGTCGGTGACAGAAACGGTCATGTAGGCTTCGGTCAGGGAAAAGCAGCTGAAATACCCGACGCTATAAGAAAGGGTATTGAGGACGCAAAGAAGAATATGATAGAAGTTCCGTTAGTAGGCACAACAATTCCTCACGAGGTTATCGGAATTCACGGTGCGGGTAAGGTATTGTTAAAGCCGGCTAAGGAAGGTACCGGCGTTATCGCAGGCGGTGCTGCACGTGCGGTGCTTGAGCTTGCAGGTATCAAAGATATCAGAACAAAATGTTTGCGTTCAAACAATAAGAGAAATGT
>CAKSPN010000014.1 GCA_934481375.1 uncultured Clostridia bacterium | reverse complement strand
TGCTCACGCTGTCGCTGAGTTCCTTTTTTGACGCGGCGTTTTCGGAAATTGTTCTGAAATTGTCCCTTACTGTTTTCCACCAGTCTTTTAAAGTTGTTTTGCTGTCGTAGTTTTCTTTTAAAATCAATTGCCTGCCTCCTCCACAATTATTTTTTTGCCGTTGACGAGCAGATTGCCTCCGCTGTCCGCCGTAACCGTACAGCCGCCTATCTTCACGGCGGACGCATATATTTTAAGCCCGTCGCTGTCAAGGCTTACGGCTTTGTCGGCAGACGATTTGTTGTATATGTCAAACACAAATCCCCCGCCCGAATTTCCTATTCGGCATTTTACGCTTCCGCCGTTTTTTATTTCAAAAACATCTCCCGAAATTTTCAAATCGCCCGTACTGCTCACTCCGCTTATGTCGCTCGTAAGGCTTATCTGTCCGGCTATGGCTTGGGCGTTCACCTTACCCGTCGAGGTCGATATACTGCCGTACTTTTTTGCCAAAGTACCCATCTGATTAAGGTAAAAAAACATATCCTTTTTCACACGCCCTATGGAAACGGCAGTTTCCATAGGTTCATAAGGATAATACTCGATTTTTATAACACGTTCGTATATCTTTTCTTTTCCGTCAAATATGCAAACCTCGTCGCCGAGATTGAGAGCATATGTATCGCCGTTTTGCGCCAGCTTTGATAAATCGGCGAGCGTACCCGATACGTTAATTGCGGGAATGTCTATCCTGTCACGGTTTTGGCTGTCAAACTCCCATAATGCGTGGTTCATAACGTCGGTCGGCGTGCTGTATTCGCTGTATTCCTTGTATCCCTCACGTATACCGTAAACCGAAGTATTTGCGCTGTCAATATACTGAACACCGCCGTTCACACTGCCTATATGTAAATCGTCCTTGCCGTACGGGTATAATCTCGTAACCGTGTCGGATATGTCACGTTCTGCCGAAACGTTTTGCAAATTGTGTGTCAGATCGAGCGAAACAATCCTCTCGCTTGTGCATAACCGCTTCACGAGCGCTATTTTATATCCGTCAATAAACAACTCACCTCTGCCACAATTTTCTATAATTTGCTGCATAACGTCGTATGGGGTGGTTTTGTCCGCAGATTCAAAATCAATTTTAAACCCGTCGCTGTCCACCCATTCCAGACCGTACAGCGATAATTCCTCATCGGTCGCCACGCTGAATTTCGTGTCCCGAAACGCCTCCCCGATAATTACTCTCGGCAATGCTCCCGCAAACCGAATGTTCTGTATGTGCTTTCTCGGTGCGTCGGCATTGTAAATGTTAAGACACTCGGCATGCAAACTCATACCGTTTTCACGTGACAGACGCATTATCCTAAAAATCTGATTTTCGCAGATTATGAGGTCGTTCACGGAAATTTCCTCTGTATTTTCGTCATACGGATAAGTAAAAGATAAGCTGTAATCGCCGTTTATTTCATGGGTCACTTTCACCTCGTACGCATTGTTCAAAAACGATTTTGCGCCCTCTGTTTCACTGTATAATCTAAGCATTTCTTACCTCCCCGACATTTTCAAAATCAGCCGTGTACAGGAATTTCGGCGTGTAAATAACGGTCACTTTTACCTCTGATTTAAACTTTCTTTCACCCAAAAGCGTAAATGTGTTTCTGCCGGGCGCCAGCTCGGGGAAATCTCCGTTTATACAGCCTATAAGGCTGTCCCCATCACGATTTTTTGCCGTGCATTGCTCTGTGTCGATTTTTATGTATCCGCCGTACGCCTCCGAAATTTCAAGTATTTTTCCGTCACATTCAAGGCTGATATTTGCCGCCTTTTCGGTTTCTATGATTATTGTCGGACTCACATACCACGTCCCTATATTTGTAACCTCAAAACCTCCGCCAGTTTCGCCTTTTGGCAAAGTAAAAACAAAATCCCCGTCAAGCTCAATCGGAAGATTGCTCCCGATATGCAGTGAATTTCCTATTAAAGGTCCCGTCTGCGTATCAAACTGCGCATGCGCAAATGGCTCTGCGTCAAATACAACATTCAATACTGCCTTGCAGCCGCTGTTTTCGGGGGCGAAATCGACCGAATTTATCACACGTGCCGACCATATGCTGTCGGGTATGTCGTCAAAAATCAGCTCGCCCCTGCCTATCAGCCATGAGCATATTCCGTTTATCCGCTCGTGCAGGCGGAAAATATTTTCCGCACGTATCTGCATTGTAAGCTGAAAAGTCCTGTTGTTGTAGACGGCTCTTTTTTTGCTGTTCGCCTCGGTAAAATCATAACTGCCGTCTGCGGCGAGTGCGCTGTATGAATACTGTTTCGCCTCGGGAATTACCGTGCGTGATTTCGTAAGCATAACAATTCCGAATTTGCTTGAATGTATGCCGTTAAAAGTAAAACCTGTTTTCATATCAATACACCCTTCCGTTATAATTAAGCCTGCCTAAACCCGAAACGAACGAACCGCCTATAATCTTCATAATATCCGACTGCGGCATTGACGAATTAATGCTTATTGTTCTGCTGTCTGTGTACGAACTTCCCGATGACATATTGCGTATCACCCCGTAAATGCTCGATAAAATCTGATATGTCGCCGCATTTGTCGATGCTATGCTGTTTTTTGCCGCATCTACCGCCGCCTGTATTCCCGACTCTATCTGCGTAATGCTGTACGTGCCGTTCATAATGCTTTTTAGGGCTGCGTCCTTGCCGCTTTCCATGATGTCGTATTTTTTCTGCATAGCGTCTATTACAGCGCTGTTGTGCTGCTGCAGTTCGTATAGTTTTTGATTTCTCTCCTCGGTGCGAAGTTCCGTTTTTAAATCCGAAAGCTTGTCCTTTCCCCGTTCCGTCACGGAGTTTTCGTAAAATCCGATGTCACGCCTCAGATTTTGCATATTTTCCTTTCGGTCGGATACCGTCCAACTGTCCTTTAAGGTTTGTTCCTGTTTTGAAAATGCGTCTTTTTGCTGTTTTATTGCGACGGCATATTCCTTAAGCTTTAAATCGTACTGTGCCGACTGCGCATTGTATAAATCCATTTTTGCCCTGTTTGACTCGTTCGTGTATTCGTCAAAGGAAATTTTTCCGCTGTCATAAAAATTCTTTATTCGGTCAAGCTTGCGGTTAAAGAACTTTGTCGGACTGTCATCATAGTCACCCCAGTCGCCGAAGGTGCTCCGCATTTCGTACCAGGTGTCGGCATCATTTTGCCAGTTGGCGTACTCTGCGGCGTATTTTTCACGTGTCTTGTCAAAAATTTCGTCCTGTATACTCTGCTTTGCGGTGTTGTACTCACGAAAATCAATCAACCCCGCCTCGTAATACTCCTGCGTGTACTGTCCCATGCGGTTCAAGCTGGCAATGTAATCGTCCGCCGTAAGATCGTTGTATTTCTCCTCGTGCTTGAGCCATTTTTCCGATAATTCCGCCCTGCCCTCGTATAATTGCTTGCCGAAATCAAAAACCGCACTGTTGTATTCACGCATATCGATAAGACCGCGGCTTAAAAATCCCGCATTGAGATTTTTATATTCGCCGAATGCGCCTATGGCTTTTTCCGTGCCGTTCGACATTGAGGCGAAATAGTCCCTGTGCTTTATGTAGCTTTCGGAAACATTGTTTGCGTCCTTTGCACGGCTTTGTTCAAGCTCGTAAATGTTGCGGCGTGCCTCCCAGTATACGCTCGGATCGTATGAATATACATTCATTGCATTTTGCCACCATTGTATGCGGTCGTCAATGCTCCGCTTGCCCGAATTTTCCCAGCCGTTGTAGCGTTTTCTTGCGTTGCTGAATTTGCCGTCGCCGTAACCGACGGCGGCGTGTGTAGATATGGATTCTATCTCGGACTGCGCTTTTCTGACCGCCTCCGTAAGACCGCTCACGTCGCCGTTTATTAGGACGGTAAGCTCTGCTATTTCGGACATATCATCACTCCTTCCCTTATTGTCCGTAAAACATTTTCAGATGACCGCTCATAGGAGAGCGGTCATCTTCATCAGAAGAAGAAAGGGAGTCCAGCATACGGAACAAAACAAACGGACTTTGCTTTCCCGCTGCGTCAGGCAGAATTCCGCACGTTTTGAAAAACATCGCATAGAGCGATCGCAGGTCCGTGCTTTCTCCGCCTGACGTTCTCAGTTTTTTGGTGATAACGCCTCTGCGTAAAATGACCATAATTCAATGCATAATCTTGTGCGTTCGGAGGGCGAAAGGCTGTCTATAACGTCCTGCGTGGCCTCCGTGCCCTCGAATATGTAGTCCACTGCGTCACGGCAAATGTTTAAAGGTCCGTGCTTTCCGGGGCAATTGTGCGCATCGTTTATGATGCACATTGTTTCAAAGTCGAACGGCTTTGAAACGTACTTTTTCTTGTCCTTTGTAAATGTCACTGTATGCTGCATAATAAATCCTTCCTTAGCTCAATAATGTGTTCATATCGCCGAACCACGCCGTTTCAAATGCATCAAGCGTAGCAAAGCTTTCGTTGTTTTCAATGTCCGCCTGGTCGACATACATATAAATGTTGTCGTCATAATCCCTGTGGACGGCGGTGTAGGTTGCCTTTGCCGTCTGCTTGTCGGACGAACCCGAGGACGGCTTTGTTTTTCCGCCCAGATTTGAAGCGAAGCTGTATGAGCCTTTAAAATACTTTACGTATCTGTAAGTGCCGTCCGACTTCAAAATTCTCCATGCCACTCCGAAATATGTGCGTGTAACCTCTTTTGAAACGAGTACCGCACCGTTCACACGTGTAAGTCCACGCCATGCGGCGTCAACCTCCGGCGGAATGTCTGCGTTTTCTATTTCGTGTCCGATTTTTTCTATGTAAGTTTCAACGTCATAGATACCGTTGTCTGCGTCGAATACGTCCTCACCGCCGTTGTCCGTCGGCGAAATCTGTACCGTACCTTTTAAAGAAACAGGGGTATCGTAGGTTGTCCCCTCGGCGTCGTCGGTAAGCACCTTGAAAAATGTGTACTTGTCCACGCCGATAGTAGGTAATGGTTTCTTGTTCATAAAATTCCTCCTGTGTTATTCAGTGTAAAAAGATTTTGTAAAACGTGCGGAACGGTGGTAAACATTTTTCTCACCTCTCGGAATATCCGCCGAAAATATTTCCGTCCAGCCGTCCCCGCAAAGACAGCGCCGTACATCGGCGTAAATCTGCACCGCCTGCTTTGGAGTTTTCGCCCAAATGTCCGCCGATATTGTGCCGTCACGGAAATATTCACGGTTGTCGCAGGCGAACGTTCCGCACTCCTTCAGTGTGTAAAAGCTGATAACAGGGAGAGTTGAAAAGCTCTGCGGATAATGAAATACAACATTGTAACCCGTCTTTTTCAGTGATTTTTCAGCTTCTTCGTTTATGTCCATAATTCCTCCCGTTATAGTTTTTGTGTAATATTGTAAATAGCTTCTGTAAATTCAGGCTTTGGCGGAAAATCCTCCGTTCCGAACTCGGCTTTCACGGCGTCGGGATCGTTTACGGATACTTTAAGCACGCTCCCGTCACGCACAAGTACGGCTTTGCCGTACTTTTCGGAGATTTCTCTGCCGATGCCGTCCGTAAATTCTTCCGCCTTACCTAAAGCGAAGTCGTATAATTTTTCCAAAGCCGCTTGTGCGTTCATAATACCTCCCGCAATATAGCCATATCGCCCGTACGGCGGCTTTCAACGTACTCAACTCTGTACATAATTCCGCCCGTCCTGACGTAATTTCCGACCTCGACTTTGCGCTTTCCGTTATGAAACATACGCACACGCCGCTCCTCGGTAAGCGAAAATTCTCTGTCGGCTGTTTCTCCCGAAACAGGCTGTATGTCTGCCGAAATGACATATAATAATGTCATTTCGGCATCAGAGCCGTATCCGCCCGAATTTTCAACGGCAAAGATTTCCGCCGGAGTGTCATAAAAGATATTAAAGTTATCAATCATAATAATCCTCCGCTTTTCGACACCTCGGACGGAAGCTTTGCCTTAAAGGGCGCAAGACGTGAATAGTAGTCCTCCAATACAGTTTTTACACTTAAAAACTGTATTTTCCTGTCGCCCTCCGTAATCGAGGATACGCCCTTGCTGTTGCGGTTTTCGTAAACGCCCGCCGCAATCTGCGGTATCAGCCCGTAAAGCTGATACGGCAGAATAGGCAAACGGCAGTACGAAAGTACAAGGTTTACGGTGTCCTCAATAATAAATTCAAGCAGTTCGTCGGCGGAATTGTCCTCAATTTTGAGAAGCTTTTTCGTGTCCGCCAGTATCTCCGATTTGTAATTTCCCGTAGTAATCACCTGCCAATACCGAAATATCAGTTGCCCGTTGATGAGCCGCCCGACTGAGCAGCGGTCTTGTGTACGTATATAGCCGTCTTTTTGCTTTTGAGAACGAAAGCGTCGTAGTAAACTCTGCCCTCGATGAGCCAGCCGTTTATGCCGGGCGGATTGTCGTGAATTTTGTACTCTGCCAGTTTAACGGGGGCGGTTGTTGCGCTTTTGTTAAGGATTATAAAGTTTACGCCCGTCGGGAGGTAAGAAGACGGAACAACCACAATCGGTATGCCGTCTATCGAGCCGACCTGACCCTTGATGAGCATTTTCTGCGATAAATCACCGCTCTTTATAAAGCTTGAATCCTCCTTGATAAGCTTGTAGAATGCGCTTGAAATAAACGCCGTACAGCCGTCACGGGGAACTTTTTTGTCGATAAGTTCCGTTGTACCGTCAAGGAAAGCGTCGTAGGCGTTGCTGCTTGTGAGCGTGCCCGTAACGGTCTTTCCGGCATTCTTGCAGATTGCGTCAAATCTGTATGTATCAATTTCGGGTATAACCACCTCACGAAGCTGACGCTGAAGCGCCGAGCCTGCGGCGTTCGCCATCTGCGTGTCGTTGAAATTTCCTCTGTCGATTGTAAAGGTGAAACTTCTGTCTTTTGACATCGTAAGTTCCTGAACGGTGTTTTCAAGTTCCGACGGAGTTCCGTAGCGATCGGCGCCCGATCTTGTGTAATCGTTCATCGGCGCTGTCGGAACGGAGAATACGTTCACCGTCTTTGTGCCGACAAAGTCGTAATCGTTGTTTACCGCCGCACCGGTAAGTGCCTCTCTTGAAAATCTTTCGTCTATTTTCTGAGCATATTTGCTTGCGTAATTAATTGCCATAAATATCTGTTTCCTTTCTTTTGTTTAAAATCAGCAGCCGAAACCGTTTAAGAACGGATCGCTTTCGGTTCTTATGCCGCTGCCTGTTTTCACGGCGCCGCCCTTTAATCTTTCGGATAGTCCCCGCTCCACCGCTTTTAAAAATTCTTTCTTGAAACTTTCGATGTTCGCCGAGGTTTCGGCTGAATTTTTCCCTGCAAGAATTTTTGCAAACGTTATGGGCAAATCGTTTTCCGAAAGCATTTTAGCCGCCTCGAACTCCATTTTCTCTGCGAGGTATCTGCCTTTTTCCTCGTCAAATTCCTTGCGGTTTTTTTCAAATTCCGCTTTTGCACGCTCCTCGGGATTCATCGAAGCAAGCTTTGCGGCGTCATCTCTCTCCGAGCGGATTTTTTCCTCGCTGTCCTTTTCCCAGCTTGCTTTCTCCGCCTCAACCGCCTTTTCAATCTCTTTTTTGAGTTCCTCCGCCGTGTAAGTTTTTTCTTCTTTTACGGCGTTCTTTTTTCTGATGTCCATTAAAAAAATCCTCCTTGTAAAATCTGCTCTGCGCCGAGCCGCCGCCGGGCGCAAAAAATATAAAACCGGTTTTATTTGCTTAAATTATTTTGTCACGTCAAGCGCGTATTCCTTGCTTGCCAGCTGTGCCTCCTCCTGCGGATCGGTCACGAACGGAAGCTGTGCAAGGAGCGTTTCCGTTGTCGCGATGCCGTGCAGATTGTTCACCATCTGCGAAAGTTCGAGGTCGTTTGTCGGCATATTCCTTGTAAATATGACGTCCACCCTGTGTATGGGCACATAGTCCATTGCACCCTTAAGGCTTAAAAATGCATTGTACAGCTCAAACCGCCTTTTAAGAGTTTTTGAGAAATACCGCTCCTTGTTTCTGACATGCTGTTCAAATCCCATCAGCCTGTACTTGATTGCCACGCCGGAGAGATTGTTTCCGAAGCTTTCGTCCGATAAATCGGGAACCATTGCAAAACGGTGAATGTCCTGCTTTAAGTTGTTTCGCAGGATTTCAATATCGCTCTCCGACATCACTTTTGATAAATACTGTGCTTGGGCGCCCTCGTATCCCATAAGAATACGCTCCTCTTTGAGTTTTGCCGCCTGGTCGCTGTCGAGGTCAATTCCGGTTAAGAATAAAAACGCCTCAACAAATTGCTCCTTGTCGTTTATGCGGTCGCTCATAAGCAGATTGTAAGCGTCAATCAGCGAAATAATCTGCTCAAAGTCGCCCTGGCACTCCTCGTTGTTGTCGTATTCGAGGATAGGGACTGCACCGAAATAGTGGCGTGATTTCCCCATAAGATGCATATCGGCAAAATTGTCCGAATTGCTTTCGTAGGTGTAAATTGTGTTTTCGTCGCATACCATGCACGAAACGCCCGTAACATTCCCCGAAATATCGTATTTTCTGTAGTAGTGTACGCCGAATAACGGCTTTTTGCCGACGCTGCACGAATATACGATAAAGGTTTCAAACGGACTTAAGCGAACGCTTCTCGGCTGTGAATTTTCATCGGCGTATATAAGCTCGTAGGCTCTTCCGCAAATGCTCATCTCCTTTTCGAGTTCTGCGTCAAGACTTGCCATGTCCTGTTCATCGTAGCAGTTTTTCACGGCGTCGATGTTGTAATTTTCGGAACATGAATAGGTTATCGGGTTTCCGACAAGATAGCTTTTTGCCATATCAACAATATATTTTGCATGGTTGCATATTATTCTGTTATTTGCTATTTTGTCACCGGAGCGGACTCTGTTTAAAATATCGTGTCTGCCCAGGTAATAATCGTTTAAGCGGTTAAGCCTGTCAATACCCTGCCTGTGCCGTCCAATCAGCAAAGATAAAATTTTGCTGTCAAGTCCGTCCTTAATAGTTTCTTCATCTATGACCATAACGTACTCCTTTTTATAACTTTAGCTTTTTTGAACACAGTATCCTGCTCCAGCGCATAGCGTACTGCGTCTATAGTATGATTGTTTTTGTCGGGATATTCCGAGCGTGCGTTGCCGAATTTGTCCTTTTCTATTTCGTATTGAGCAAATTCTCTGTATGCGTTGGGACAGCGTGCGGAGTCAATTATTATCTCCTCTAAGCTTTGCAGAAATTTTATGCCGTATTCAATGCTGTCGGGGCCTTTTTTAGCCGCACAAACGGGCAGTCCCGACTCTCTGAATTCGCTTATGCTCTTAGGCTCCGCACTGTCGCAGACTATCGGCTGTCTGTAGCTTCCCGATTCACGGATAAGCTTTATAGCCTTTGCGTTGGATAAACCCGTTTTGTATATTTCACGGAAAATGAAAAGCCGCTTTCTTTTGCTGTCAAAATTGCATACGACATATACGAACGGGTCTGCCGCATACCCGAAATCCACCCCGCGGCGTATTTCGTCAAAGGCGCTTATTTCGCTGTCCCCGATCGGACGTTCCGTCAAGTTTGTAAACACCTCGCCGCCCGTGCCCGTTACTTTGCCGAGATACTCATGCTCGTAAATTTCGGGCTGTACCTTTTTTATATGCTCGGCTTCGGTTATAAACTGCTCGCCTATCCATTCCCTCGGCACATCGAGGTATGTGCTGTGGTGTACCAAAGTGTCGGGCGGCAGAGTTTCGATGTTTACCCAGCTTTTCACGCTTTTGGGCGGATTGTATGAGTAGAACACATCAAACTTCATACCGCCCCTCATCAGCGATTGATTAATTGAGCGGATTTCTTCGGGGCCGTTAAATTCGTCCAACTCCTCGTACCATATGTATCTGATGTAACCGCTCGATACCTTTGTCGATTTAAGCTTTTTAGGCTCGTCCGCACCCCTAAATAAAATTTTCTGTCCTGTTTCGGTGTAGACCATTTCCATCGGATTTTGCTTAACCTGCCATAGTGCGCCTACGCCCAGAGTGTCCGCCGCCCATTCAAGCTGTGCCAGAACGCTGTCCCTTAAATATGCGCCCACTTTTCTTATAACCACTGCGTTTGCGTCGGGATTTTTCATTATTCCGTAAATGATTTCAATACTTATAAAGCTTGATTTTGTACTTCCTCTGCCGCCGCAAAGCCTGTAGTGCGTGTATTTTTCCTCCGCAATGCATTCGTGAAGGTCAAAAAATGCAGGTGAAATATTATTCTTCAGATACGCAACGTCTATCATTCAATTCCCCCTTCACTTTTGCAATGTCGTCAACGATAACGACTTTTTTCGAGTCATCGCACTGTTCCTTGTCGAGAATACCGAGATATTTCACAAAGAACTCCGCCGCCTTTAAAGCCTCGGAGGATTTTTCTCCTCCCTCCATTCGCAAAAGCCTTGTGTAAAATTGAAGTATTTCTTTTTCATCGGCTATTTTTCTTCGCATCGGATCACTCCGTTAAAAAAGCTCAAAGACTTCGTGTACGCATATGTCACAGCCGACGCAGTCCTCATCGTCGTTTAGGAAAAACTTTTCAGGATATAACGCTCCGCATACGGGGCATTCCCGAATATCCTCGTCATAAAAATCACCGCAGCAGTTTCTGTCGGCTTCCATAGCCGCAAGCGCCGCCGGGTTTTTGTTTGAGTAAATCATAAAAAATGTCCTCCTGTATATCTTTTTAAGATACTTAATGTTAAAAAAAATAAATATATGCATATATCAATTCCCGTAAAAGCGTTTCATCTTTTTAGGATATCCATATTATACCACACATTTGTTCGTTTGTCAAGGCTTTTGTATATTTTTAAGATATTTTTTTATAAAAGCGCTTGCATTTTGCGTTTTTATATGGTATTATAAAGATACAAACGAGCAAAAGTATCTTGAAAAGGAGTAAACAGTATGACCATGGGCGAAAGAATTAAAACCATGCGGCTTGAGCATGGACTCACACAGGAGGCGCTTGGGGAGCGTCTCGGAATTAAGAAAGCGGCTGTACAAAAGTATGAGAAAGGCACGGTAAAGAATATTAAGCGCGATACGCTTTTGAGCCTTGCGGAGATATTCGGCACAAGCGTGGAGTATATCGTAAGCGGAAATGCGCCCTCTCCCGAAAATGCCGAGCCGGTGCACTTCGATAATGTTGCATTGGTACCCGTACTTTCGAGCGTGTCTGCCGGAATGGGTTGTCATGCGGACAGCTTCAGCACGTATGCGAGCGGTTACGAAACGGTGGATAAAGACTCGCTCGATACCGATGAGGAGTATGTGTATCTGCGTGTCACGGGCGACAGTATGTATCCTATATTTATAGAAGGCGATCTTGCGCTTGTGAGAGTGCAGTCGTCCGTAGACAGCGGTTCGTATGCCGTAGTGCTGATAGACGGCAGCTGCGGAGTGATAAAAAAAGTGGTTTACGGAAAAGATTTTGTAGAACTTCTCTCGGTAAACCCGATGTATCCCCCGCGGCGCTTTGAGGGTAGCGATATTGAAAGAATACGTGTGTTCGGACTTGTAAAGGAATGTAAGCGTAAGTTTTAAGCGAACAAAAAAGCATTTCGGGCATATTATATATTGTTCACATAATAAACCGACGGGAGGAACAATGAATATGTTTGAAACAATATCAGTAATAGGCGGTGATATGCGTCAACTAACGCTTGCACGGGAGCTTAAAGACGAGGGATATGCCGTAATGCTTTACGGATTTGATACGGAAAGCGGCGGATTTCGCACGGAGGAAAATCCCGATGCGGTGTTTGATGCGGATATAATCGTACTGCCCGTGCCCGTCAGCTTTGACGGAGATACGGTAAATATGCCGTTTGCGAAGGAAAAGCTAAGTATGAAAACGCTTATTGAAAGAATAAATCCCACCTCATTGGTATTCGGAGGGCGTATGCAAAAAACGGTGGCAGATGCGCTTGAAAAGCGAGGGATAGCGTTCCGGGATTATATGCTCCGAGAGGAGCTTGCCGTAAAAAATGCTATTCCGACGGCAGAGGGCGCTGTCGAGATAGCGATGTCGGAATTGCCGATAACGCTCAACGGCAGTAAATGCCTTGTTCTTGGATACGGAAAAGTGGGAAAAATACTTGCTAAAATGCTGTTTGGAATAGGAGCGCAAACGTATGTTGAGGCGAGAAAATACGCCGATCTTGCAATGATAGAAAGCCATGGCTGCGAAGCGATTCCGCTGTGCGAGCTGAAAAACCGTATATGCGAATTTGACGTTATTTTCAATACTGTTCCTGCCGTGATATTAACGGAGGATATATTAAGCAACGTAAATAAAGACGCATTGGTAATAGACCTTGCGTCAAAACCCGGCGGGGCGGGCTTTATTTTGGATAAGAAAAACCCGTATTCCCCACCTGTGGAGAATACGGGTTTTATCATACCTCCGATACCTTAACATCAACGTCTTTAAAAATTTCTTTAAAGCGATTGTCAAGACCTTTTTCTGTTATAAAATAATCGATTGTATCAAACTGCGCAAGCTTTGCAAAACCTATTCTGCCGATTTTTGACTTGTCGCAGAGATAGTATTTCTTTTTTGCGTTTTCTATCATGCACTTCTTTATATCGCATTCCTGCTCGTTGCTTTCGAGTATTCCGCCGTCCACGGTAACGCCGCGGCTGCTGAAAAACATCTTGTTTGCAAAATAATTTTTTCTTATGTCGTTGTGCGCCGCCATGCCGACAAATGATTGGTTGTTGCTGACTAATCCTCCCACGCCGATTACCTTTAACCCTGCCGAGCCGGCAAGTTCGTTAATCACACGTATCGAATTTGTCACAATGGTAATGTCACGCATATGCTTTAAAAGCCGTGACATATAAAAAGTAGTGGTAGAGGCGTCAAGGAATACCGTGTCGCCGGGAACAATGTGATTTACAGCCTCGGCCGCAAGCTTTTCCTTAGCCTCCGAATTGAGGTGCTTTCTTTTCTCCAAAGACATTTCGTGATTGCTCTCGTTTACGGATATAGCGCCGCCGTGCGTTCTTACAAGCAGCTCCTGCCTTTCGAGCTTTTCCAGGTCACGGCGTATGGTCTCCTCTGTCACGTCAAGCTCTGTGCTTAACTTGCTCACCCATACGGCGCCCTCCGCATTCAGTGTTTCAAGTATTCTTTTCTGGCGTTCAACCGCAAACATCAAATCACCTCTCCTACTTTATAATTCTTACAAAATCCCCGTTCTTTATGCCTGCTGAGTTGGCGTCGTCGGTATCTATATGCATTTCAACGTTGAAATCATCTCTTACACGCACCTGAACGCCGTAGAACTTTGTCGGTTTTATGCTGTCAACCATAACGTCGACATAATCGCCGTCTTTTATGCCGTGTCTTTTTGCATAGTCGGGCGTAAGGTGTATGTGGCGGTTTGCTATTATTACGCCCTCTTTGAGATATACGCTGCCCTTGGGGCCTACAACCACAATTCTCTCCGAGCCTTCAATTTGACCCGACGGTCTTACCGGGGGGCTGACCTTTAAAATAAAGGTATCGGTCTTTGAGATTTCTACTTGCGTGTGCTTTCTTACAGGGCCAAGAACTCTCACACGCTCTATAGATTTAAGCGACGGGCCTACCAAAGTAACGCACTCCTCCGAGGCATATTCTCTGCCCATAAGAGTTTTCTTCTTTGTAAGCTCGTAGCCTTTTCCGAATAAAGCGTCCAAATCCTCTCTCGAAAGATGTATATGTCTTTGCGAAACGCCGATCTTTATTTCTTCGTTCTTGTCTTTTTTGTATTCGTCCAAAATCATTGAAACGGCTTTTTCTATTTTTTCAGCGTCATACATTTTCTAATTCCTCCGTTCAATCCGCAATGCTCAAATCAAAGAATTTTAGCAATTCGGGATGCGGATTTGATATATTCTCACAGCCGTAAACCTTGCCGATAGGATCGGCGGTTTTCTGTCCGCTCCCGAGCGCTGCGTCCACCGATGAAACACTGCCCTTTACAATGAGCGACACCAATCTGCCGCCGAGGCGTTCCTCTTTGTGAACAAGCCTTACGTCTGCCGCTTTGAGCATTGAATCAAGCCCCACCACAGCGGCGGTAAAGCCCGATACCTCAAGCACGCCCAAAGCCGGACAGTGTACGCTTTCATCCGTTTCAACGCCGAGCATATTCTTCGGCAGTTTTTTGTTGAATTTATCCTTGTTTATATCCATCAGATACGCCATTTTCTCCGTATCCTCCGCAGGACGTGCTATGATGTGCGAAACGATGAACATTCCTTTCGATTTCGCATATTCCTCGCCGGCGGCAACCGCCGCTTTTACTGCGGCAACGCTGCCCTCTATCTTAACCGCCATAATCAGCGGTGCGGGGATTTTGGGAGCAAACGGTCTGTTTCTGTCAAATGCGATTATCCGTATATCGGCTGTTTTTGCCATAAGGTCGGCGGCGCACAGCGCTGTTGTAAAGCTGTATACTTCAATCATTCCCAGTGCATTCATATATTTTTTCCTTTCGGGGTTATACTATGTGAAGTCCGTCAACAAGCACGCAGCGTCTGCTTCTTGTGAACGAATGTGCGGCTGTAAGCCCCTCGCCCGTCGGGCCGGCTATCGTAAATGTTGTGTAGCCCTCACCGCCTGCGCCTATGCCTGCGTATGACGGCGCATTTTTCACAAAAATTGTAGTTTCAACAGCTTTTGCAAATCTTGAAAGGTTGTCGATATTCTTTGAATGAATGTGTGCGGAATGTCTGTTTCCGTGTTCGGCGGCAACGGCAAGGCTTATTGCCTCGTCAATGTCGTTTACCCGTACTATTGCCAGTACCGGCATCATCATTTCAACCTGTACAAACGGGTGATCGGCATTTGTTTCGCATATAACAAGCTTTGTATCTTTGGGGGCGTCAATTCCGATTGCTTCAAGGAACTTCACTGCGTCTTTGCCTACCCATTTCTTGTTTATGCCGTATTTGCCGTCCTTGTTTATAAGGCATACATCCTTTAATTTGTCTATTTCACTGCCCTTTATCAGATAAGCGCCGTGCTTTTGCATATTGTCGATAAGCTCGTCGGCGATGTTTGCGAATGCAAAACATTCTTTCTCGGCGATACACGGAAGATTGTTGTCAAAGCTTGAGCCGTTTACAATATCCTGTGCGGCTTTTGCAATATCAGCCGTATCGTCAACGATTACAGGCGGATTTCCCGCGCCTGCGCCAATAGCCTTTTTGCCCGATGATAAGAGCGCCTTAACAACGCCCGGGCCGCCTGTTGCAACCAACATTCTGACAATCGGCGACTGCATCATTTCGTCTGATGATGCCTTTGTCGGGTTTGCTACCGAAACAACAAGGTTTTCGGGGCCGCCTGCCTCAAGGATTGCACGGTTTACGAGATCGACCGCATAGTTAGCGGTCTTTTTTGCGTTCGGGTGCGGATTGAATACAACGCCGTTTCCGCCGGCAATCATTCCGATTGAATTGCAGATTACCGTTTCGCTCGGATTTGTGGACGGCGTAATACTTCCGATTACTCCGTAAGGAGCCATTTCTATAAGGGTCATTCCTGCGTCACCCGTCATAACGGACGGCTTTAAGTCCTCCGTTCCGGGAGTTTTGTTTGCAACAAGCTGATGCTTTATTATTTTGTCGGCAACTCTGCCCATGCCCGTTTCGGAAACGCCCAACTCAGCCATTTTGTCGGCTTCTTCAAGAGTAAGCTTTCTTATGTGCTTTATCATTTCCTCACGCTGTGCAACGGAGTATCCCTTTAATTCGTTGTAAGCCTTGTTTACTGCGGCGAGAGCCTCCGACATAGTGTCAAACACGCCCTTTTGGTGTGTTGATTTTGTTTCGCCGTTCATTGACTTTATAACGTTTGCAACAATTTCGCTTATGTATTTTTCGTTATCCATATCTGTGTACTACCTTTCTTACAGAATACTTTTCCAAAGCTTGCGGTCGGGTCTTGCGATTACGGTGCTGTCAAGATAGACGCCCTCCTCTTTAAGAGCCTGTGCGGATTTCTCTATTGCCGCCTCAACGGAAGCTACGCTGCCTGTGAGGAACATATATGATTTTCCGCTCATACCGTTGCCAATTCTGAGTTCTATCAGCTTAACCTGTGAGGTTTTTGCGGCAGCGTCCGCCGCCATAATTATAGATACTGCCGAGAATGCCTCAAGCACGCCCAGAGCCTCAACCTCGCCTACTTCGGCACAGCCGTATACCGCCGGGAAAATATCCTCGTGCGGATTGCCGAGAACAAAGCTGTCCACAAGCTTTCTCGAAAGCTTAGCCTTGCAGCTTTCAACCGACGCTTTAACTGCGCTCAATTCGCCGCCTATTATTACTATGTACTTGCCGGGACAGATTGCAGAAGCCCGTATTATTTCCACATCGGCGGTTTTTGCCATAATATCGGCGGCAATAACGCCTGCCGTGACGTTGTAAAACTCCGCCATTCCTATTGCTTTCGCCATTATAAGCTTCCTTTCTGTTTCGATATAATTATATACTTGTCCGTAACTTCATTAACAACTCCGTCTATCGGACAATGTATCGGGAGCGACAGCGCACCTTCTGCGGCATTTGCGATAATTTCTCCGCATTTCACGCTTTGCCCTGCCGTGACTGACGGCTCCGACGGTTTTCCGATGTGTTCGCTCATCATAACCTTTACGTTTTTAATGTCCAAAACATCTTCCAAAAGCGGTGCGTCAACGTCATATTTTGCAACGTCAATGCGTTCGATAAGCCGTTTCATCGGAACTTTTCTGTATGCACGCTCGGGGCGTACCTCGTCCCATTTTTCCTTTTTGCTGAATCTAACCCCGTTTTTTCTGAGGTTTGATTTATATATACCGATAAGCGCCGACGGGTTTAATCCCTGGGGACATGAGAACATTCCGCACAACCCGCACTGTGAACAGTATTGTGTGTTCAAAAGCGCCGTTGTTTCGGGAACATTGCTTGCGACCGCTCTCATAAAATCGCTCGGACTTATGGGGTGGCCGAGTAAGTTTCTCGAGCACAGCTCACTGCACTGCCTGCACTGACAGCAAACGCTCATTGCCCTCTTTACGCTTACGGATGGTTTCTGTGTTTTTTTCTCGATTATGTAATGATCTTTCGGCATTACGAGAATACCGTTTGTGGTTTTTGTAACCGTATCGTTTTTGTCCGCAATGCGCCCCGTCATAGGGCCGCCGCAGACTATAGCGGTTTCCGCAAGCGTTTCGCCGCCGCAGAAATCTATAAGCTCCGAAAACCTTGTGCCTAACGGCGCACATACCGTTTTGGGCGTTTTTACCTCGCCCGCTATCGTTACGAATTTATGTGTTACGCCCTCGCCTTTTGTAATGGCATAATACATATTCAAAACGGTTTCGACATTGTACACCGTCACGCCGACTTCTATCGGAAGTCCGCCGGGCGGAACAACACGTCCCGTTGTTTCGTAAATCGTAACAACCTCATCGCCCGCCGGATAAATCTCGTCAAGCAGATGAAGCTTTCCTTTCGGGAAATCTCCTATTTCTTTTTTTACTGCGCCCACTGCGCCCTTGTATGCGGCTTTTACAGCCACAATAAACTGCTTTGCGCCGACTGCCTCCGCTATTGTGTTAAGCGTGGATATAATTTCATATGCGTGGCGTTCGAGGAGCTGTCTGTGTAATTTCAGAAGCGGCTCGCACTCTGCGCAGTTCAAAATTATCGTGTCGGCTTTTTCGTTAAGCTTTGCATATGACGGAAAACCTGCTCCGCCCGCACCGGCAATGCCGTGCGACTGCAAAATATTTTTCAATTCTAAAATCTGCATTAAAATCAAAACTCCAGTTCTGTATCGGAATCAACTATGCCTACGATTGCGGCGTCAATGGGGGATTCGCTCATACCGCAGCCGATGCGTGCGGCGCTTCCCGTTGCAACGAGAACAATCTCGCCTATTCCGGCGCCGACATTGTCAACGGCAATAAACTTGCCGTGTGAATTGTCCATGCCCTCGCAAGGCTCAATCACCATAAATTTGCTTCCTATCAGATTTTCATTTTTTCTTGTCGAAACTATGCTTCCTGTTACTTTTCCGATAATCATAAAAAACTCCGTTCCGCCGCTTTTTGCGGCATAAATTTAAACAAGCGTCCTCCTCAATACCGCATTGCGGTATTGAGGAGCGCACAGTTTATGATTATTTAAGTACGGGTATAATCTTTTCAACATCGCTGTGGGGTCTGGGTATTACGTGAGTTGCGATAATCTCACCGAGTCTTGATGCATTTGCACTGCCTGCCTCAACAGCCGACTTAACTGCGCCCACATCGCCTCTTACCATAACGCTTACAAGACCCGAACCGATCTTTTCAGTGCCTACAAGCTGAACGTTTGCAGCCTTAAGCATAGCGTCTGCCGCCTCGATTGCGGCAACGAGTCCTCTTGTTTCAATAATTCCTAATGCTTCCAATGACATCTTTTTTTCCTCCTTAACGGGTGTTTGAGTTTTTGCTGCCGGAGCAGCTGTTTTTCTTGCTACAGCCATAATTATCTACCGTCCGTTTCTCAGATTTTCGGTAAAATCTTTTCAACGTCCTCATGGGGTCTGGGTATTACGTGAACAGCGATAAGCTCGCCGAGTCTTGAAGCAGTTGCGCTTCCTGCCTCTGTTGCGGCTTTAACGGCGCCTACGTCGCCTCTTACCATAACCGTTACAAGACCCGAACCGATCTTTTCAGTACCTACGAGAGTAACCTCTGCAGCCTTTACCATAGCGTCAGCCGCCTCAACTGCTGCCGTAAGACCTCTTGTTTCAATCATACCCAATGCTTCTTTTGCCATTTTATATTACCTTTCCTTTCCGTGCCGACGGCACACAGCGCAATCTGCGCCTTAATTTATTCGTTTACTATTGCAATCTTCAGACCCTTCATCTCCAGATTTGTTCTGTGAGCCTCATTGATCTGCGAAAGCGGGAACTTATGAGTTATAAGTTTTTCCATAGGCAAGCCTATGCCCTTTGCACGCTTTAAGAAATCGAATGTGGTAGCGTAATCTCTTAAGGTGTATACCCAAGAGCCGACCGTTGTAATTTCTTTTGCGCATATATCAAAATGCGGATTGATTGTTGCGTCACCGCCGTTGATAAAGAAACCTAATTCGCAAAGGCCGCCGCCGTTGCGGATAAATTTATATATGTTGCTGTGTGCAACGGGCGAACCCGTACACTGGAATGCGAAATCGGCAAGATAACCGCCGAACGACTCCTTAACAGCTTCTGTAAGCGCCTCAATGCCTTTGTGTTCGGTAAAGTTTACCACAGCGTCGGCGCCCATTTGTTTTGCAAATTCAAGTCTTGACGGCTGACCGTCTATAGCGGTTATGTGCTCAACGCCCATTGTTCTCAATACCGCAATGCAGATAAGACCTATAGGACCGCAGCCCTGAACCGCAACTCTTGAATTAAATCTCAATATGCCTGTTGTTTTCGCACGTTCAACCGCATGCACAAGCACCGCGCACGGCTCAATCAGAATACGCATATCAAGGCTTAAATCGCTTACGTTGAATATTGTCGAACCGCCTCTTACAACGAGGTAGTCGGCAAACCAGCCGTTTAAGTGAACATCATCGTCGGGAAGAAGTCCGTAAACGTCCGCACCGCCGACATTCTGCTTGTTAAGGTCAAACATTGTTATGTCGGGATTATCC
>CAKSPN010000013.1 GCA_934481375.1 uncultured Clostridia bacterium | reverse complement strand
CGGCGATACCCTCCTCCGCAACTCTGTGCATTTCCCATGTCCGTATCTGAATTTCAAACGGCGTTCCGTTAGGACCTATAACCGTTGTGTGCAATGACTGATACATATTGGGTTTCGGCATTGCGATATAGTCCTTAAAGCGCATAGGCATAGGCGTGTACAAATCGTGCACCATACCGAGAACGGCATAACAGTCGGCAACGGAGTCGACTATTATGCGCACCGCAAACAAATCATACAGCTCATCAAGCGTTTTGTTCTGCGTGTACATTTTTCTGAATATACTGTAAAAATGCTTTGCACGTCCCGTAACCTGACCTTTTATGCCAAGCTCTTTAAGCTTCTTTTCAAGGAGCGACATAATCTCGTGTATAAATTCCTCACGCTCGCTCTTTTTCTGGCTTATGCTTGTGCTTATTTCCTTGTATGCAACGGGATCAAGATATTTTAATGACAAATCCTCAAGCTCTATCTTAATCTTTGACATACCGAGCCTGTGCGCAAGAGGTGCGTACACGTCAAGCGTTTCTTTCGATATTAAAAGCTGTTTTTCGGGCGGCATAAAGTTAAGCGTACGCATATTATGCAGCCTATCTATAAGCTTTATTATAATAACACGTATGTCTTTTGACATTGCAAAGAACATTTTTCTGAGATTTTCAACCTGCTGTTCCTCACGTGTGTTGTATTTTATCTGTTTTAATTTTGTTACTCCGTCGACAAGCTCCGCAATTGTCTTGCCGAAAAGAGCCTCTATATCCTCATACGTGTAGGGGGTGTCCTCTACAACATCATGCAGAAGCGCCGCCGCTATGGTTGATGCGTCAAGCCCCAGCTGTGAGGCTATGTACGCTATCTGTACGGGGTGCTCTATATACGGAGCGCCGCTTTGGCGGAACTGCTTTTTGTGCGCCGTCTTTGCGAGGAAGTACGCCGTCATAATAACGTCGGTATTTGCGGCGGGACTGTATTCCTTAACTCGTTTTACAATGTCATCGACAAGTGCGTCCACGTCTGAAATGCTGTTTTGTTCAATTTTTTCCGGTGACAGTATAAGAGTATTTTCCTCCATATCAATCCCTCCTTTTTATGTCCTTTATGACAAGCTGTACCGACTCTCTGCCCTGAAAACGGTTTACGTCAATATTAAATGCAACACTTATGCGGTCGTTCGGTTTAAATTCCTCCGCATAATGCCCCATTGAAAAGCCTATACAATTTATATACACATTGTTTTTCGCTATGCGCATACGCAGATGCTTTCCGTCCGCACCGACAGGCATAATATCGGTAAGAACAACGTCATCAATCGAAAATACAGGTCTTTCGTTCCCTGCGCCGAACGGCTCAAGGTCCTCGAGCATTTTTGCCGATGCAAGCGATATATCACGCTCCGTAACGGGGCAGTCGATATATAATTTCGGTATCATATCCGCCTCGGACAGTACACCGCCGGCATATTTGTTTATCTTAAGTTCAAAAGCCTCCGTCTGCGATTCGTTTATGCTCAGTCCTGCGGCGGCGGTATGTCCGCCGAAGTCGGACAGCAAATCCTCGCAATGTGAAAGTGCGTCAAACAGATTAAATGACGGTATGGAACGTCCCGAGCCTTTGCCCTCGCCCCGTTCGTCTACCGATATAAGTATGCAGGGTTTGTAATACATATCGCAAAGCCGTGCCGCAACTATTCCTATCACTCCGCTGTGCCAGCCTCTTTTTGCAAGCACGATAACCTTTTTCTTTGAAAAGTTTATATCGGCGGCTATCATTTCCAAAGCCTCGTTGTATATTTCAAGCTCCGTTTCACGCCTTTTTGTGTTTTCCTCATCAAGGCGTTCCGCCGCCTCGAGCGCTTTTGTTTCGTCTTTTTCAAGCAAAAGCTCCACTGCCGAAGATGCGTTTCCCAATCTGCCTGCGGCGTTTATTCTCGGTGCAAGCGAAAATGCAACCGATGTTGCCGTAAACGGACGTTTATCCGCACCCGAAACCTTTATCAGCGCCTTAACGCCCGGTCTTTCCGGCTTTTGCAAAACGGCAACGCCCTTGTCGGCTATTACTCTGTTTTCGTCCGTAAGCGAAACAATATCCGCTATAGTACCTATTGCGGCAAGGTCGATATATTTGTAAAAGCATTGCGTGGTGTTCATTTTAAGAAGTATCGCCATTGCAAGTATAAGCTTAAACGCCACTCCCGCACCGGCGAGTGAGTCGAACGGATACGTTGTGTCGGGGCGCTTTGGGTTTATTATTGCATATGCGTCCTCGGGGAGACGCTCCTTGCAGGAATGGTGATCCGTTACTATAACCTCCGTACCCATAAGCTTTGCAAACGATACCTCGCCGAGCGCCGTTATACCGCAGTCAACGGTTATAATAAG
This sequence comes from uncultured Clostridia bacterium, assembly GCA_934481375.1. Lineage (GTDB taxonomy): Bacteria > Bacillota > Clostridia > UBA1381 > UBA1381 > UBA4716. Next base: position 17,554 of record CAKSPN010000013.1, on the reverse strand, counting down.
CTTTACGCCCTGCTTTATAAACTTGTTTATTGCTTTTATGTTCATACCGTAGCCTTCATCGGCACGGTCGGGAATATAATACGAAACGTCCGCTCCCAAAGAGCGCAGAAAATCGGTAAGCATTGCCGCAGACGTTATTCCGTCAACGTCATAATCACCGTAAACAACGATTTTTGCACCGCTTTTTACGGTATCGAGTATCTTTTGCGCCGCTTTTTCCATATCGTTCATAAGCATAGGATTGCGAACGCTCTTGAGCGATTTTGCCAAAAAAGCCGAAATGTCCTCTTTTTTAATACTGCGGTTCAGTAAAAGCGCAGTCATAATTCTCGGCAGACCAAGCTCGTTGCTTATATTTTCAACGTCCTCACGCTTCAGCTTTTTACTGCGGTATTCCCAAATTTTTTCTGCCATCATATTCTCCCGAAACATAAATTATTACTTATATTAATATAACAGAATTATTATATCATTTTTTTTGAAAAAATTCAAGCAAAACGTTAATACTATTGAAAAAAAATAAATAAAGTTATATAATATGCTTATCGGAAGAATATAACGGAAAGAGAGTGATTTTTAAAATGAACGTTTACGAGGCAATAATGCAGAGAAGAACCATAAGAAAATTCACAAGCGAAAAAGTTAATCGGGAGGCGCTTTTAAAGCTTGCCGACTGCGGAAGAATGTCGGCGTTTGCGGCAAATATGCAGCCGCTGAAATATGTTCTCATTAATGATGAAGAAACGGTAAAAAAGCTTTATCCGCTCACTAAATGGGCAGGATATATACCCGAATGGGAGCCTTGCGAGAGCGAAAGAGCAAATGCGTATATTGTAATTGTTACCGATACGGAAATTAAAAGCGCAGAAAAATCCGAAACGGACTGCGGTGCGGCAATAACGAGTATGATGCTTTGCGCACACGAAATGGGTTTGGCAACCTGCTGGCTCGGAGCAATAAACCGAAGCGAAATAAAAAAGGTACTCAAACTTGAGGACAAGTACCATGTTTCGTATTTGCTTGCGGTGGGTTATCCTGCGCAAAAGGGCGAATGCTTTGATATGGAGGACAACAACCTCAAATATTATTTTGACGGGGACGGAAACGTCCGTGTTCCGAAAAGAACGCTTGACGATGTGATTATAAAGTAAAAAATACGCATATCAATTGATATGCGTATTTTTTACTTTGTTTTTATGATACAAGAACAACCAATACAAGCGTTGTTATAAGGAACAATATTGCAACCGTTGTTGTAAGTCTTACAAACATTTTTTCCTTTGTTGTACCGCCCGCTTTTTTAAAGAAGGAGTCGCCCATATCCGATGAAGCGCCCTGAATACCCTGCATACCGGGATCCTTGCCTTCCTGTGCAAGTACTACAAATATAAGTATACAAGCAACTACAATGTGGAGAACCAAGAAAACTTTATCCATTTATTTAAACCTCCTTTTCTGTCGTAATACACAAATACTTAATTATTATAACATACTTTCCGAAATTTACAAGGTTTTTTTGAAAAAAAGTTTGAAAAATTTTTAAAAATGCATTGTTAAAGTACCTTTTTAATGTAATGTATGCGAAAAAACACTTGACAAAGAGCACATTTTGGTATATAATAGTCCAGTCTGTAGTACAGACATCCTTGCCCGAAGCATAGGGTTTCGGGACTAATGTCCATAAGGAGGTGCAGAAGATGGCTGAAAAAATCATTAACAGCTATGAAACAATTTTTATCATTGACGCAACACTTGATGAGGAAAACGTTACTGCTTTAAAGGATAAGTTTACATCACTTATCTCGGCAAACGGCGAACTCGATTCTGTTGACGAATGGGGAAAGAGAAAGCTCGCTTACGAAATCAATGACAGAACAGAGGGCTACTATTTCCTGGTTAACTTCAAAGCTGAAGCGGATTTCCCGAAGGAGCTTGACAGACAGTACAAGATTACTGACGGTGTTTTAAGAACAATCATCATCAAAAAAGATGAAGAATAATCGTTTTTAAGAAAGCGGTGAAGTTATGAACAAAGTTATTTTAGTCGGAAATCTGGCAAGAGATCCCGAAATGCGTCAGACCCCGAACGGCGTAAGCGTTGCACGTTTTACCGTTGCGGTCAGCAGACGTTTTTCAAGAGACGGTCAGCCGCAGACTGATTTTATCAATTGCGTTGCATGGCGTCAGCAGGCGGATTTTCTTTGCAGATATTTCCAAAAAGGCAGCGGCATCCAGCTTTGCGGAAGTATTCAGTCGAGAAGCTGGGACGGTCAGGACGGCAAAAGACAGTATGCAACAGAGGTTGTTGCGGACGAGCTTTCGTTTAACGGTCCTAAGCGTCAGTCGCAGGACGGCGGTTTTCAAAGTGCCGGTCAGGGAGGCTACAGCGCTCCCCCCGTACAGGAACAGCCCGCATTTGACGGCGGTTTCGATGACGGCGGTTTTACCGATATTGACGGCTCTGAGGACGATTTACCGTTCTGATTTAATGATAAAAATGTAAGGAGGAAAACTCAATGGCTGAAAAGAGTGAAAGACCTGTCAGAGCAAGAAGACCTAAGAAAAAGGTTTGTATGTTCTGCGTAGACAAGGTCGACAGCATAGATTATAAAGATACTGCTAAGCTCAGAAGATATGTTTCGGAACGCGGTAAGATTGTTCCCAGACGTATCAGCGGTAACTGCGCTAAACATCAGAGACAGCTTACGGTTGCTATAAAGCGTGCAAGAATTATTGCTTTGTTACCGTTCGTTGCTGAATAATTTATGTAAGATAAAATCAGGCAAAACTCTTTGAGTTTTGCCGCAGACTGTAGACAAACCGCAAACGGTTTGTCTACTTTATTATCGGGAGTTTGAGGTGCTAACCTCAAGTTTAAATCATTTCTGACGACAGGTGCGTCAGAAATGGCTTAAAATCAAAAGTTTCAGATTTTGACACTTCAAAATCCAATCAACGGAACTTTTGATTTTTTCATACAGTAGTTTTAAAAAAGTGATATATCACTTTTTTGCCTGACGACAATACTTTGTTGGCAGGCTTAAGCAAAACTCTTTGAGTTTTGCCTGATTTGGTATAGAGGGTATATTGGGTATAGTGAGGTATTGTATATGGATTTAACTTCTCCGAAAACAATCAGAGAAATACAAAACAAATTCGGTTTCACCTTTAAAAAAGGATTGGGGCAGAACTTTCTCACCTCGCAGGAGATACTGGATAAAACCGCCGAAAGCGCAGACCTTTCAAACGGGGTTCTGGAGATAGGTCCCGGATTTGGCGTGCTTACGAAAACTCTTGCGGAAAATTCGCCCAAGGTGGTCGCCGTTGAAATAGACGAACGCCTTAACGACGTGCTTGAATATACACTTTCGGATTACGATAATGTCAAGGTTGTAAACCAAGATATATTGAAAACCGACATAGAAAAGCTCATAGCGGACGAATTTGACGGCAAGCGGATAGGCGTGGCAGCAAATCTGCCGTACTATATAACAACGCCGATAATTACGCATCTTTTGGAGTCAAAGCTTAATATAGCCGACATAGTCGTAATGGTGCAGAAAGAAGTTGCCGACCGCATGAGCGCAGAGCCGGGAACAAAGGATTACGGCGCAATAACGCTCCTGTGCCGCTATTTTTGCGAGCCGAAGGTAGTCGCAAAAGCGCCGGCAGGCTTGTTTGTTCCGCCGCCCAAGGTGGACAGCGCCGTTTTAAGGCTTCATATGCTTGATGAGCCGAGAGTTTCGGTAAAGGACGAAAAAGTATTTTTTAAAACGGTAAAGGCGGCTTTTTCGCAAAGGCGAAAAACGCTTTTAAACTGCCTTTCGTCTGCATTCCCCATTCCCAAAAGCGAGCTTTCGCTTATTATGGAGAATGTCGGAATATCGCCGCAGCGCCGCGGCGAAACACTTGATATATATGAATTTGCAAAGCTTTCAGATGCGCTTTGCAAAAAGGGAGAGTGAATTTTATGTACATTCCGTTGGGAGAGCGAATAATGATTTTGAGAAAGCGCAGAAAGCTTTCCAAAAAGGAACTTGCGGAAATGATAGGCGTTTCCGCGGCAACAATATCAAATTACGAATCGGGAAAGACAAAGCCGTCTTTGGAAAAGATTATGATGATTGCAATAGCGCTTGACGCCTCCGTAGACGACCTTATAAGAATTACCGACAATACTTTTAACGAAAAATACTGCGATGCCGAGGCAGACGAAAACCTGCACCCGACAGGCAGAATAACAATGAAATAATTACAGCTTAAAATCCTCCGCCGTAAATTGTGCGGCGGATTTTTTTCTGCGGCGTGTATGCCGTTTGAAAATATCGTATTCAAATTTTTCGCACGCATCGCGTGAGAGCGGCACACATTCGTTTCTCACACCGCACTGCATATGCGTGTCCGAGCCTTTTATCTGCTTCGCATGGACGCACAGTCCGCATATTTTATTTATGTTTTCCGAATAAATCATCTCCATCACCCTTATGCAATTATACCATATTCTTTTACGGCGGTAAAGAACTTTTGAACATTTCCATATTTTTTTGTTTTGGTTATTGATTTTAATTGCGGTTTATAATATAATATCGTTGTACGTATATCGGAACGGAGAAACGGAGGAATACTATGGAAAAGAAAGAAATGCTTTATGAGGGCAAGGCAAAAAAAGTCTACAAGACAGATGACGAAAATCTCTACATTGTGGATTACAAAGACGACGCAACGGCGTTCAACGGCAAGAAAAAAGGTCAGATTGCCGGAAAGGGTATTATAAACAACAGAATGTCGAACTTTTTGATGCAGAAAATGTCCGAGGCAGGTATTCCCACGCACTTTGTTGAGGAAATATCGGATCGTGAAACGATTGTTAAAAAGGTTACGATAGTACCGCTCGAAGTTATTATAAGAAACATTGCGGCAGGAAGCTTTTCAAAGCGTTTCGGTGTTGAGGAGGGCAAGGCGCTTTTAAACCCGACTCTCGAATACTGCCTTAAAAATGACGATCTGGACGATCCTATGATAAACGATTATCAGATAACGGCTATCGGTGCGGCAACAAAAGAGGATTTGGAAACAATTTCGGAGCTTACCTTTAAAGTGAACGATTTTTTAAAAGATTATTTTGCAAAAATCAATATTGAGCTTGTCGACTTCAAGATTGAGTTCGGAAAAACTCCCGACGGACAGATTATACTTGCGGACGAAATATCGCCCGACACCTGCCGTCTGTGGGACGCAACCACCCACGCAAAGCTTGACAAGGACAGATTCAGACGCGACCTCGGCGATGTCGAGGAGGCTTATATAGAAGTAGCAAAAAGAATGGGACTTATATAAAGTCCGAAAGGAGTGGAAATTTTGGCTTCAAACACATACGAAAGTCCGCTTAATTCAAGATATGCCTCGAAAGAGATGCAGTATATCTTTTCTCCTGACAAGAAGTTTTCAACCTGGCGCAAGCTGTGGATTGCGCTTGCCGAGAGTGAGAAAGAGCTTGGACTTGACATAACGGACAAGCAGATTGCTCAGATGAAAGAGCATATATACGATATAAATTACGACGTTGCACGTGAGCGTGAAAAAGAGGTACGCCACGATGTAATGTCGCACGTGTACGCCTACGGCGTGCAGTGTCCCGACGCAAAGCCGATAATACACCTCGGCGCAACAAGCTGTTATGTCGGCGATAACACTGATATAATCATAATGACCGAGGCAATGCGCCTTGTAAAGAAAAAGCTTGTATGCCTTATAGGCGAACTTTCAAAGTTTGCACGCAATTATAAGGATTTACCGACGCTTGCGTTTACGCATTTTCAGCCGGCACAGCCGACAACGGTCGGAAAGCGTGCGTCGTTATGGCTTGAAGATTTGCTGATGGATTTGGAGGACGTTGATTTTCAGCTTTCAAAAGCAAAATTGCTCGGCTGTAAGGGTACGACCGGTACGCAGGCAAGCTTTTTGGAGCTGTTTGACGGCGACCATGAAAAATGCAAGGAGCTGGACAGAAAGATAGCCGCTAAAATGGGTTATTCCGACAGTTTCCCCGTAAGCGGACAGACGTATCCCCGAAAGCTTGATTCTCAAATGCTGAATACGCTCAGCCTTATTGCGCAGAGCGCATACAAGTTCTCAAACGATATTCGTCTCTTACAGCATTTAAAGCAGATTGAGGAACCGTTTGAAAAATCGCAGATCGGCTCGTCGGCAATGGCGTACAAGCGCAATCCGATGCGCAGCGAGCGCATAGGCTCGCTTGCAAGATACGTTATCGTGGACGCATTAAACCCGGCGATAACCGCCTCAACGCAGTGGTTCGAGAGAACGCTTGACGACAGTGCAAACAAGCGCATAAGCGTTCCCGAGGCATTCCTTGCGGTTGACGCAATTCTGAGCCTGTATATAAACGTTGTTGACGGACTGGTTGTTTATGAAAAGGTAATATACAAGCAGTTTATGGAGGAAATTCCGTTTATGGCGACGGAGAATATCCTTATGGACGCCGTTAAAAAAGGCGGTGACAGACAGGATTTGCACGAGAAAATACGTGTATACTCAATGGAAGCCGGAAAGACGGTTAAAATGGAGGGCAAGAAGAATAATCTTGCCGAGCTTATTGCAAACGACCCGACATTCGGACTTACGATAGACGAGATAAACTCCGTAATGGAGCCGAAAAACTTTGTGGGACGCGCCCCCGAACAGGTCGAAGATTTCTTAAAAGATTATGTTGAGCCTGTTCTTGAAAAGAACAAGGAGCTTTTGGGAATAGAAGTTGAAATAAACGTATAAAAAGAGCCTGTCGACAAAATATTGCCGACAGGCGAAAAAAGTGATATATCACTTTTTTCAAAACTACTGTATGTAAAAATCAAAAGTTCCGTTGATTGGATTTTGAAATGTCAAAATCTGAAACTTTTGATTTTAAGCCATTTCTGACGCACCTGTCGTCAGAAATGATTTAAACTTGAGGTTAGCACCTCAAACTCCCAATAACAAAGCAGACAAACCTTAAACGGTTTGTCTCCTATCTGAAACGGAGCAATGCATTGCTCCGTTTTGTTTAGGGACGATGTGAGCATCGTCCCATATTTTTTTTCGGCAAGAACAAACACTGCCCTGCGCTGTGCGGTTTCGCACATGGGACGATATAAACATCGTCCCATATTTTTATTCACGTATTTGTCCGTTTCCGTATATTACATACTTCATCGAAGTAAGCGATTCAAGTCCCATAGGTCCTCTGACATGCATTTTCTGCGTGCTTATGCCTATTTCCGCACCGAACCCGAATTCAAATCCGTCCGTAAATCTTGTGGACGCATTCACATACACAGCCGCCGCATCAACCTCATTCAAGAACTTCTGCGCCTTTTCGTAACTGTCGGTTACAATAGCTTCGGAGTGCTTGGTATTGTATTTATTGATATGTGCTATCGCCTCATCGATACCGTCAACCACCTTGACCGCCATAATATAATCGTTATACTCGGTATAATAATCCTCGTCCGTTGCTTTCTTTGCGTCACGGTAAAGCGATATTGTTGTTTCATCGCCCCTTAATTCCACATTTTTTGCCGAAAGCTCACTGCATATTCTCGGAATAAACGTATCGGCTATTTTTCTGTCAACAAGCAAAGTTTCGGCGGCGTTGCACACAGACGGGCGCTGTACCTTTGCATTAAGCACTATCTTTACCGCCATTTCCGTATCCGCCTCGCTGTCCACGTAAACGTGGCAGTTTCCTGCGGCGGTTTCAACAACCGGCACGGTTGCATTTTCCACAACGCTCTTTATAAGACCTTTTCCGCCACGTGGAATAAGCATATCCACATAGCCGTTCATTTTCATAAGTTCCGTTGCCGTTTCACGGCTCGTATCCTCGATTATGTTTAACATTCCCTCGGGAATACCTGCGCTGTATGCCGCCTCCTGCATAATCTTCATAACTGCGACATTTGAGCGTATAGCCTCACTGCCGCCCCTCAAAATACACGCATTTGACGTTTTAAGGCACAGTGCCGCCGCATCAACGGTTACATTCGGGCGTGCTTCGTAAATAATCGCAATAACGCCCATAGGAACACGCTTTTGTCCTATCGTAAGTCCGTTCGGACGTGTCCACATCTTTGTGACCTCGCCTATCGGGTCATTGAGCGCCTTTATCTGGCGCACTCCCTCGGCAATACCCTCTATGCGCTCCTTTGTGAGCGTAAGACGGTCTATCATTGCCGTTCTTATTCCGTTTTTTACCGCATTTTCTATATCTTCTTTATTAGCCGCTATTATCTCATCGGCTTTTTCAACAAGCGCCGCCGCAATTCTGTCGAGCGCTTCGTCCTTTACGGACGTGCCGACAGAGGACATTTTAAGAGATGCGTCCTTTGCGAGCGTGCATTTTTCCATAATTTCCGCCGTCAATGCAATCACCCTCTATCTTTCAAAATTTTTTGACACAAACAAAGTTCCCGAAGGTTCACCGTTTAAAATGTCATACAAAGCGTCTATATTATTACCGTTTGTTATAACCATATTTATTCCTGCGCCGGTCGCTCTTTCGGCGGCGTCAAGCTTTGTCACCATTCCGCCCGTGCCGAGCTTTGTTCCCGCACCGCCCGCAAGATGGCGCACCTCGTCAACATTATATACCGCATTTATCAGCTTTGCGTCCCTGTTTGTGTGCGGATCCTTGTCATACAATCCGTCAATATCAGAAAACAGTACCAAAAGGTCTGCATCGACCAAATCCGCAACCACTGCCGACAACGTATCGTTATCGCCTATTTCGACCTCCTCGATCGCTACCGTATCGTTCTCGTTTACAATCGGAATAATCCCCATTTCCATAAGCTGTGAAAAAGTGTTTTGTATATTTCTCTTACGGCGCGGAATGGAAATATCATCACGTGTAAGAAGTATCTGCGCAACCGTATTTTTATATTCGCCGAACATTTTATCATACAAATACATCAGCTCGCACTGCCCCACTGCCGCAAGCGCCTGACGTATTCTCGTATCGGACGGTTTCTCTTTTAAGCCGAGTTTTCCGACTGCAATGCCTATCGCTCCCGATGACACAAGTATTATCTCCTTGCCCTGATTATGCAAATCCGAAAGCACCATTGCAAGTCTTTCAATCCTTTTCAAATTCATCTTGCCCGTTGCATATGTAAGCGTCGATGTTCCCACCTTAACGACTATCCTATGCGCCATGGCAACTTCTTTCAATATCTCGTCCATTTCATAAATTCCCCTATTCATAATCGCTTTTTATCTATTATAATACGTTCACAGATTATTTGCAATATAAATTTGACTTTTTTTTCGGTAAGTGTTATAATACACTGTAATAGTGGTGCAGTATCCTAGTCAGTACTGTTTTGCGGAAAGCGGGCCTAAAAATCCGCAAAATGGCACATCGATGAAGTTTCTGGTGTCTGAGCTTTGAACGCCCAGTTCGGGGCGGATGCTGGGAGTTAAGGCTGCGGGGCAACTTCTAACGGCATAGATTCCTTGACCCCGCTTCCGTGGAGGCCTGCGACTGTGGACGTCATTGCTTTTTGCATAAACGTTTACGGCACAGGGGAAAACCTGCATTGCGGTTAGTACTCCGCGCATTGGCGCGGACGAATGCTGTGTGCAGCGTAGCCAGCCTTGAGTGGATTTGGCGGATAGATGAGCAGCCGTGCAAGACAGCGTACGGGTTACGCACAGGTATCGCATCTTGAAACTTCTTCTGCAAAAAAGGATAAGCAAAACACAGGCTGTTTGGGAAAACCTCTAGGCTGTCGAATATTTCGGACGGATACGGGATTGCAGTACGGACTAAGTGGCAATCCGGCAATTCATTTTATGAATGGTTGTCTTTAATGGGAAACCGCTGTTTTGGCGACAATTCAGCAGACAATCGGGAAAACCTGCCTGACCTAAGCCGTAAACTTTACCGTGTCCGTTGCCCTACATTTTTATACGGGCAGCGGTTTTTTATACCCTGTCTTTAAAACGGAGAATTAAAATTGAAAGATAAAAAGAAATTTAAAGTACCGAGTCCCGGCACAAATGTTGCCGTATCCCACCGCTGGACGATAATTGCTACAGTTTTGTCATTTGCACTGTCTGTGGCTTTTTCCGTAGTGACCTCGGTGCTTATGAAAAATATGGGCTTATTGTGGGCGTTTATTGTGCTGTTCACAATCGTAGCCGTAAATATATTGTTCGATATTATAGGAACATCTGTTATGAATGCGGAGGAACCGCCGTTTCATTCGCTTTCGTCAAGGCGTGTGAAAGGCGCTTCGGAAAGTATATCCATTATCCGCCACGCCCCGCAGATAGCGAGCCTGTGCTGTGATATAATAGGCGACATTGCAGGTATTATATCAGGCTCGGCAACGGCGGTAATAGTTGCGGAGCTTGTATCCACATTCGGCTTGGATGGTATGCTCCCCAGCCTTTTGCTGACGGGTACGGTTGGCGCGCTCACAATAGGCGGCAAAGCCGCATTCAAGGGATTTTCGATGAAAAATGCAAACTCGATTGTTTTTTTAATCGGAAAAATCGTAAATTTTGTTAAATTCAGAGGATAAAACCGATTATGTATAAATTTTTGGACAAAATCAACTCGCCCAAAGACGTGAAAAAACTTAGCATTGCCGAGCTTAACTGTCTTTCGGAGGAAATACGTGAATTTTTAATCGACAAGGTTTCGCAGACGGGCGGACACTTAGCGTCAAATCTCGGCGTGGTCGAGCTGACCGTCGCGATACACAAGGTATTTGATATTCCCGAGGATAAAATAATATTTGATGTGGGACACCAATCCTATGTTCATAAAATACTCACGGGCAGACGTGACAGGTTTGATACTCTGCGCCAATTCAACGGATTATCGGGATTTCCGAAAACAAACGAGAGCGACTGCGACTTCTTTAACACGGGTCACAGCTCCACATCTATTTCGGCTGCGCTGGGTCTTGCCAGAGCACGTGATCTTGACGGCGGCAAATACAGCGTTATTGCGCTTTTCGGCGACGGCGCTCTTACGGGCGGAATGATGTATGAGGCAATGAACGACGCAGGCCGTTCAAAAACTCCGCTCATTCTTATACTTAACGACAACGAAATGTCCATATCGAAAAACGTCGGTGCGGTGTCTATGCATCTGCGCCGTCTGCGCACAACGCAGTTCTATTTTCAATCAAAATACAGAGCGGAACGCTTTCTTAACAAAGTTCCGCTTATAGGAACGCCTATAGGCAACATACTCCGCCGTATAAAGCGTTCGCTGAGGCGTATGGTTATCCCGACAACGCTTTTTGATGAAATGGGCATCAACTATATAGGACCTGTTGACGGACATAGCATAAGCTCGCTTATTCCCTGTCTTGAATATGCAAAGCACGAATTAAAACCGGTGCTTATTCACGTACAGACAAAAAAGGGCAAGGGTTATTCATATGCGGAAAGCAATCCGCAGAAATTCCACGGGATTTCCGCATTCGACAAGGAAACGGGCGAAACGCATTCGTCCTCTTATTCATACTCGGCACAATTCGGCGACAGCCTTGTGCGCATAGCCGAAAACAACAAAAAGGTAATTGCCATTACGGGCGCAATGCCCAACGGCACGGGACTTGACGCATTTGCAAAAAAATACAAAAATAGATTTTTTGACGTAGGCATTGCGGAACAGCACGGCGTTACGTTCAGCGCAGGACTTGCAAAGGCAGGATACATACCGGTTATTCCGCTGTACTCATCATTTTTACAGCGTGCGTATGACCAGGTACTGCATGATGTGTGTCTGCAAAATCTGCACGTGGTATTCCCCATTGACCGTGCCGGAATAGTGGGTGCAGACGGCGAAACACATCAGGGCATATATGACATATCATTTCTTTCGCATATGCCGAATATGACCATTCTTTCTCCATCAAGTTTTTCCGAACTTGACAGTATGCTTGAATACGCCGTATGCGTGCATAAAGGTCCTATAGCCGTGCGTTATCCGCGCGGCGGCACACAATCGGATTTTAAAAATGAATTTGTATTCAAAAAAGCGGCAAAGGTCAAGGACGGCAGGGATTTAAGCATATTCGCATCGGGAAGAACGGTAAAAACCGCCGAGGATGTCTGCGCAATCCTCAAAGCCGCCGGCAAAGACTGTGAAATAATAGCTCTGCCGACAATAAAGCCGCTCGACGAGGCGGCTGTCATTGCCTCGGCAATGAAAACACAGGCGGTTATCACCATTGAGGATAATGTGAAAATAGGCGGTATAGGCTCGCTTATTGCGGAGCTTTTGGAGGAAAAGCATGTGGAATGCACATTCAAAGCATTCGCATTCCCCGATGTGCCGATAATTCACGGTACTGTAAACGAAATTGACGCTCATTACGGAATGAGCGCAGAAAGCATAGCGGACGAGGTATTGAAAAAATGGGTAAAATAAGACTGGACGCCCTCCTGGTGTCAAGCGGTATGGTACAAAGCCGTGAGCGTGCAAAGGCGCTTATTATGGAGGGACAGGTATATATAAACAATCAAAAATGCGACAAGGCGGGACTTATGGTCGACGAGGACACCGCAAAACCCGAAATACGCGGAGAACAGCTCAAATACGTAAGCCGCGGCGGTCTTAAGCTTGAAAAAGCAATGAAAGAATTTCCCATCTCGCTTGAGGGAAAGGTTACAATGGACATAGGTGCGTCAACCGGCGGTTTCACCGACTGTATGCTGCAAAACGGCGCAAAGAAAGTATTTGCGGTAGATGTCGGATACGGTCAGTTTGCATGGAAACTGCGCCAGGACGAGAGAGTGGTTAATATGGAGCGCACAAACATACGCTACGTCACTCCCGGGCAAATCGGCGTTCCCATTGATTTTGCGTCAATAGACGTATCGTTTATTTCGCTTAAGCTGGTACTGCCCGTCGCAAAGGCGCTCACAGCCGACGACGGCGAAATAGTCGCTCTTATAAAGCCGCAGTTTGAGGCAGGCAGAGAACAGGTAGGAAAAAAGGGCGTTGTGCGTGATATAAACGTGCATTACGATGTTATAACCAAAATCATAGCGTTTGCCTCGGAAATAGGTTTATATCCCGCAGGATTGTCCTATTCACCCATAAAAGGTCCCGAGGGCAACATAGAATACCTCGCTTACTTTAAAAAGCAGGAATGTGAAAATACGGTGGACGAAAAGCTCATACGTGATATTGTTGACAAATCTCACGAAACGCTTTAAATACGGAGGTTTTTAATGCTCGGAAATGAAGTTGTAATCACAGGCAAGCGTGCATTTGCACGCTCCTTTGCAAAAATAAATCTCACGCTTGACGTTACGGGAAAGCGTGAGGACGGCTACCACAATGTCGAAATGGTTATGCAGTCGGTATCGCTTTTCGATTTTATCATTGCGGAAAAGCGTGAGGACGGAATAGAGCTTTCTACAAATCTGAAATATCTTCCTGTAAACGAAAAAAACATTGCTTACAAAGCCGCAATGATGTTTTTTGAGTATACAGGCATAAAAGGCGGAATAAAATTAACAGTACGCAAAAATATTCCCGTAGCGGCAGGACTTGCCGGCGGAAGCGGCAACTGCGCCGCCGTGCTTTGTTTAATGAACAAGCTGTACAATGCCAGGCTGTCCGCGGAGGAGCTGTGCGCAATCGGCGCAAAATGCGGCGCCGACGTTCCGTATTGTATATTTGCCGAAACTATGCTTGCATCGGGTATAGGAGACATACTCTCTCCCCTGCCCCGTATGCCGCAATGCACGGTTTTGCTTGTAAAGCCGAACATAAACGTATCAACTGCCGCCGTATATGAAAGCATTGACGCTGCTCCCCATACAAAGCGCCCCGATACACGTGCGATGATCTCGGCGCTGGAGGACGGAAATCTTAACGGCATTGCAAAAAATCTCTGCAACGTTATGGAAAGCGTCACCGAAAATATGTATCCTGTAATACACGGAATAAAGGAAAAAATGATAAAAAACGGTGCGCTCGGAGCAGTTATGAGCGGCTCGGGGCCTACGGTTTTCGGAATATTCGACGATTATCAAAAAGCAAAGCTTTCACATGATTCGTTCGCACTTCAGTTTAAGGACACATTTCTGGTAAACACTATTTAGCAAGGAGTGATACTATGGAAAAAGATAATGACAAGGATTTATTGTATGAGGAAATAGCCGATTACTACAGCAATTCGGACGAAGAAGACAAGGAATTGCCGATTGCAGATGAGGATATTCCGTCTGCTGATGAGGACATTGCGCCTGCAGATGAGGAAAACAAAGCCGAAGAAACGATTGAAAGCCCTCAGCAGACTTCAAATACCGAGGTTTCATACGAAGATGAGGACGAAGAGGACGACACCCCGCAAAAGCCGAATGACAAAATGTTTTTCATCATATCGGCGGCGGTTGCGCTGTCAGTGCTTTTGAGTGTGTTTTTTGCAGGCATTCTCTCCTACAAAAGCGAGGAGGATATTAACTACAGATTTTCACGCATACAGACAACATCAAAGAAATATTCACGTGCGCAGGAAAAAATCAATCTCACCAATGATGAAATAACCGCTCTTGAGGACGAAATCGCCGAAAAGCAGTCGGAGCTTAACACGATAACCGAATACGAAAGCAATACGGGAACAATAAAATCAAAACAAAGCGCACTTGACTCGGAGCTTAAGGAGCTTAATTCTTCCGTTAAAAATAAGGAAAAGGTATTATCCGACCTCGAAAACTCCATATCACGCAAAATACCGTCTATGGTAACGCTGACGCCGGGATTGTATACCGTCGGCGAAAATCTTTTCAGCGGGAATTACAATGCGATGGGAGACGGCGCTATCGTGGTATCGTCATCAAACGGCGGCGCAAAGATAAACACTACCCTTACCTCGGACGCCGTTTCGTTCACTCTTGAGGACGGCGACATTGTAAAACTCGGAACAAAAGCCGTATTCAGCAGAATTCAGTAAGGAGGCGCAGGAAATATGGAAACAAAAAAGAAAATTGTCTATTGCGCCGCTCTCGCAGTCCTAACTGTCGGACTTTCTTTTGCGGTATATCATCTCGGACGGATATGCAACATAAACTCACGTGCAAACGTGCTTATGAACAACTCAATGTCCGAGCTTAACACCGAATACAACAACGTTAATTCAAAAAAGGAAATGCTCGAAAAGCAAAAGAAAGAGCTGACCTCGCAGATTAAAGAAAAATCGGGAATAAACAAGGATATAGAAAAAAGCATGAAAGAAATTAACTCTATGACAGAAGAAATTTCGAGTGCAAAGAAGAAAAGCGATGAACTTGACGCTCAGATTTCCGAAAAAAACAAAGAGCTTACAGCGGCGGAAAAGATAGCCTCCTCCGCAAGCGGAAAGCGGTTTAACGCAGGAGCCGGCACATACACATGCCCCGCAAACATCGCTCCCGGAAGGTATACCGTAAGCGGCGACTATACGCTTATAATATATTCCGCAAACGGCTCGCCGAAAGTGAGCGAAAATTTATCGCACCTCGAAACAAAATCATTTGTATTTACAATATCCGAGGGCGAGAGAATAAAGCTTGTAAAATAGCACCCTGCAGCTGAAGCAAAATCATTTTATTTTGCTTCAGCTTTTTATTGCAATCCGTGTATATTTATGATACAATGAGTTAGACAAGACTAATTGGAGGAGTGGTTTTTATGGGTTGGACACGCAATTTCAGCAATCCCAAAGGATTTATCGGAAAAGTATTTTTGGCAAGTATGAACGCAACACATACTCCCATATCAAAATGGGCACTGAAAAAATATGACTGGAAAACCGACACGGCGGCTTTGGATATAGGCTGCGGCGGCGGAATGAATATAAAGCGTATGCTTAAGCTATCACCTCACGGCATTGCCGCAGGAGTCGACGTTTCCGAGGAAAGCGTTAAAAAGAGTATGCAGGTAAACAGAAAGCACCTCGGTACACGTTGCTTCATAAAGCATGGCAGTGCCGACAATATCCCGTTTGAGAGTGAGTGCTTTGATGTTGTTACAGCTTTTGAAACGATTTATTTTTGGGGAGATTTGCAAAAATCGTTTAATGAAATTTTCAGAGTTCTTAAAAATGACGGCACATTTATGGCTGTATGCGAGCTGTCCGACTCCAAAAGTCCATGGGGCAAAATGGTTGAGAATATCAGAATTTACACTCCGGAGCAATTGTCGCAATATATGTCGGACGCAGGTTTTACCGATATAAAAGTTTTAAAAAACAAATCGGGCCGAATGTGTGTATGCGCAAAGAAAAAGGCGGTGATTTGATGAAAGTTAAATACATAGGTGCTATCAGTGACCCGTTGAAATTGATAAATGGCAAAATATATGATTGCTTGGGAATAGAAGAAGATTGGTATAGAGTTATCGACGAAACAGGAGAAGATTATCTTTATCCCCCGGAGGAATTTGAGATAGTGTCTGACGGCACAAGTTCAGATACCGGAATATAACAAATTGCAGACAAACCGTTTTACGGTTTGTCTGTTTTGTACTCTGGAATTTGAGGTACTAATTTCAAGTCTAAATCGAAAGTTTCGATGATGTGAAAAAACACACCGTCATTTCAGATTATATGTCCCATACGTGGCGCAACTTTATAACCCTGTCCGGCTATCGCTATTGCTGTATTTCAACTCACACGCCCCATGCGGGGCGCAACCGAAAACACTTTCGGCAATTTTAAAGAAAAGAATTTCAACTCACGCGCCCCATGCGGGGCGCAACCAGCTTGCGACTAAAATATATGCAATTGCTTTTAATTTCAACTCACGCGCCCCGTGCGGGGCGCAACTGTGCGGTTTTTCTATGGTGAAAATGAACGTTTTCATTTCAACTCACGCGCCCCGTGCGGGGCGCAACCAGATGAACAGATTATAAAAGCGACGGAGTGCTGCATATTTCAACTCACGCGCCCCGTGCGGGGCGCAACGTAAATATTGGGGTATGGAAATTTACGACAGAAAATTTCAACTCACGCGCCCCGTGCGGGGCGCAACATCGTTCAAGCGTATGATATAATAATATCAAGAAGTATTTCAACTCACGCGCCCCGTGCGGGGCGCAACTTGCATATCCTTGGCGGTTATTTTGGGCGTAAATGCCGTAAAAATTTCAACTCACGCGCCCCGTGCGGGGCGCAACGTTATAAGGATTTCAAAAAAATTGTAACGGTCCAGATTTCAACTCACGCGCCCCGTGCGGGGCGCAACTACGCTTTCAACGGGCGCAGACGTTATTACGGCGCTATTTCAACTCACGCGCCCCGTGCGGGGCGCAACCTCTGCGAATGGTGCTATAATAATATCAAGAGGTATTTCAACTCACGCGCCCCGTGCGGGGCGCAACTGAAAAAAACTCCTTTCCTTCGGTTGTCATTGCAAGGTATTTCAACTCACGCGCCCCGTGCGGGGCGCAACCGGCAGCAACAGGTACATACTGCTGATGTCCGTCAATTTCAACTCACGCGCCCCGTGCGGGGCGCAACTTCCTGCAAGCTCGGCATAATAC
>CAKSPN010000012.1 GCA_934481375.1 uncultured Clostridia bacterium | reverse complement strand
GTAACCGTGGCAGTACCGAACGACACAACAAATGAAGCACGTGCGCTCCTGCTTTTACAGGACAACGGCTATATCACGCTTAAGAGCGGTGCGGGAATTACCGCAACGGTAAGGGATATTGAGTCAAATCCGTACAACATCGAATTTAAAGAGGTTGAGGCGGCACAGTTACCGAACGTTCTCCGTGACGTTGACTATGCGGTTATAAACTCAAACTATGCAATTCCGGCAAATCTTAATCCGGTTAAGGACTCGCTCCTGGTAGAGGGTTCATCATCCGAGTACGGCAACATTTTAGCCGTTAAAGAGGGCGAGGAAAACAGCGATAAGATAAAGGCATTAAAGGCGGCTCTTGAAAGCAAAAAGGTTGCGGACTTCATCAAAGAGGAATATGACGGCGCAGTGGTAAGCACCGTTGAAAATCCCGGCGACGGCTTTGACGCATCGGTTAATTACGACGCATTAAAGGGAACAAAAATTTCCGTTGCCGCATCACCCACACCCCATGCCGAAATCTTAAAGGTTGTAAAGGAAATCCTTGCCGAGAAAGAAATCACTCTCGACATCAAGGAATTTACGGACTATGTTCAGCCGAACAACGTTGTTGAAAGCGGCGAAATCGATGCGAACTACTTCCAGCACAAGCCGTACCTTGACGACTTCAATAAGGAAAACAATACGCATATAGTATCTGTCGGAGCAATCCACGTAGAGCCGATTGCACTTTACGGCGGAAAGCAGAAAACACTCGACGCATTGAAGAAATAAATAATACGGCGAAAGCCTAAAGGAGTTACAGCTAAATGAAATTATTTAGCTGTAACTCCTTTGAGGGCTTTAGAAAAATAGTGCAGAATGGACAAACTGAACCCGAAGGCGTACATAGGTACTCCGAGCGGTGAAGTTTGTTCATAGCATAAAGCATTTTTGAAAGAAATTCGTCATAAAACGAATTTCCGCATTAGATTTCAACTTGTTATACTGCCATTTTTTTCAGTGGCAGTATATCTGCGTTTTTACGCTTTATGCGGTCTGCGCATTTTTATACAGCCTTTAATTCACGTTATACGGAGGTTTATATGATAGAGATAAAAAATCTGTCAAAGTCATTCGATACCGCTGACGGAACGGTCGAGGCGTTAAAAAACATATCGCTTACGGTGAATGACGGAGATATTTACGGAATAATCGGAATGAGCGGTGCGGGAAAAAGCACGCTCGTCCGCTGTATAAATATGCTTGAACGCCCCACATCGGGCGAGGTGCATATAAACGGCGAAAACATAGGTGCGCTTTCAGATGCGGAATTGAGAAAGGTGCGCCGTAAGGTCACAATGATTTTCCAAAGCTTTAATCTGCTTATGCAGAGGACGTGTTTGGACAATATATGCTTTCCGCTTGAACTGGGCGGTATGAAAAAGAACAAGGCACGTGAAAGAGCAAGAGAGCTTTTGAAAACGGTCGGACTTCCCGATAAGGAAAATGCGTACCCCGTTCAGCTTTCGGGAGGACAGCAGCAGAGAATAGCAATAGCACGTGCGCTTGCGACCGACCCCGAAATTCTTCTTTGCGACGAGGCAACAAGTGCGCTCGACCCGAAAACAACGCAGTCCATACTCGACCTCATACAGGAAATAAACAAGAAAATGGGCATAACGGTGATAGTTATAACGCATCAGATGAGCGTTGTGGAAAAGATATGCAACAGAGTTGCAATCCTCGACAGCGGAAGCGTTGCCGAGGAGGGCGATGTGAGCGAGGTGTTCACAATGCCGAAATCGGACGCCGCAAAAAAGCTTGTGTATTCGGAGTCGCCCGAAAGCACCGAGCTTTCGCATCTTAACGAAAACGTAATATGTGTTGTCTATAACGGCGCAGACGTTGCCGGAACACCGCTTATCGCCAAAATGGCGATTGAGGAAAACATCGCCGCAAATATTCTCGGTGCGCAGACAAAGTGCATAGGCGATAAGGTGTACGGAAGTATGATTTTGGGAATAGACGGCGGCGAGGAGCAGACGGAACGTGCCGTAAACTACCTCAAAAAGACGCCGAATATAATTGTAAGGAGGGACGTAGTAAATGCTTAGTCAGATTTTATCAAACCCCGATGTTGCGGAGGCTTTGGAAATAATACAAAGCGAATTTCTGCTCGCAATATGGGAAACAGTGTACGTAACTCTCGTGGCAACGCTCTTTTCGGTTATAATCGGACTGCCGCTCGGCGTGCTTATCGTGGCAGGCGAGGAAAACGGCGTTCTGCCGCTCCCCAAACCCGTTTTGGCGGTTATAAACGTTGTTATAAACCTGCTAAGATCGGTACCGTTTCTGATACTTATGATACTCGTCTTTCCGCTCACACGTCTTATCGTGGGAACGGTTGTAGGAACAACAGCATCAATAGTACCGCTTGTCATAGCCGCCGCTCCGTTTGTCGCAAGACTGGCGGAGAGCAGTTTAAGAGAAATAAATCATAATATAATAGAAACGGCGCAGAGTATGGGCGCAACGCCGTTTCAGATAATCATCAAGGTTATGATACCCGAAAGCATACCGTCATTGCTTTCAAACCTTACGATTGCAATAACCACCATACTCGGATATTCCGCAATGAGCGGTATCATAGGCGGCGGCGGACTCGGAAAAATTGCGATAAATTACGGATATTACAGATATAAATACCTCGTAATGATAGTTGCGGTTATATTCCTTATCATTCTGGTGCAGATTTTCCAGAGCGTGGGAACAAAGCTTGCCGTTAAGTCCGATAAAAGAATAAAGAAATAATTATAATGCCTCAAAATGATTTCATTTTGAGGCATATTATTTTAGGACAGCATAAAGCATTTTTATCGTATTGTTCCGCCGCCTATGACGGTATCCCCGTCATACAATACGGCGGCTTGTCCTTTTGTTACGGCTCGCTGCGGCTCGTCAAATTCCAGTGTGAACGAGTCCCCGCCGACGCCGATAACCGTGGCAGGCTGTTCCGTCTGTCTGTAGCGTATTTTTGCACAGAGCCGCATACCCTCGTAAAGCTCGCTCACCGATATAAGGTTTACATTGTCAGCGGTAAGCGTTTTTGAAAACAAGCCGTCGTTGTCGGAAAGTATAACCGTGTTGTCCGAGGGGCGCACTTCTTTCACATACAAAGGCGTGTCATGCGCTATGCCGAGCCCCTTGCGCTGACCGACCGTGTAATATATTATGCCCTTGTGTTCGCCAAGTATATTTCCGTCCGTGTTCTTGAAATATCCGTGCGGATATTCCTTTCCCGTGCGCTTTTTTATAAAATCGGCATACGAGCCGTTCTGCACAAAGCAAATATCCTGGCTGTCGTGCTTTTTTGCGTTGATAAAGCCGTGTTCTTCGGCAATTTTCCGCACCACGGATTTTTCCATACCGCCGAGCGGAAACATCGTGTGCGCAAGCTGTTCCTGCGTCATCGAGTACAGGACATAGCTCTGATCCTTTGTGCTGTCAACGGCTTTCTTTAAAATGTATCGGCGGCTTTTTTCGTCAAATTCTATGCGTGCATAATGTCCGGTCACGATGTAATCGTAGCCGAGTTCACGTGAGCGCTGAAACATCTTGTCAAATTTAAGGTATCTGTTGCAGTCTATGCAGGGGTTGGGCGTTCTGCCGTTTTCGTAGTCGGATATAAAGCGGTCGATTACGTTCGTGCCGAACCGCTCCGTAAAATTAAACACATAATGCTGCATACCGAGTGACAGCGAAACACTGCGTGCGTCCTCCGCGTCCTCAAGCGAACAGCATGATTTTGCACGTGACTCGCCAATATCCTCATTGTTAAACAGCTTCATTGTTGCGCCTATGCATTTAAAGCCTTTTTCTTTCATAATGAGCGCCGCAACGCTTGAATCCACGCCGCCGCTCATTGCGATAATCGCCGTTTTTGTCATTTCAGTCTCCATTTCATTTTTATCCGCCAAGCTCAACCATTTTGTCAATACATCTGCGTGCTTTTGCGGCGGTTTCGCCGTCAATGCATATTTCCTCGCCGCCCTCGCCCGTGATTGCGTGAAGCACGTCCGCAAGCGTGGTTGATTTCATATTCGGGCATATAAGATTTTTTGAAAGCGGATAAAATAATTTGTCGGGGCATTTGTAGGATAAATGCTCCGCAATGCTTATTTCCGTTCCTATTATAAATTCCCTGCGGTTCGATTTTTCCGCATACGCCATAATTCCCGAGGTTGAGCCGGCATAGTCGGCAAGCTCCGTAACCTCCGGCATACATTCGGGGTGTACAAGCACCTCCGCATTCGGGTGCAGACGGCGTGCCTCACGTACTTCTTCGGCTGATATGCGTGCATGAATGGGACAGCCGCCGTGCAAAAGCTTGAAATTCTTTTCGGGAATTTGTTTGGAAACGTAATCGCCAAGGTTGCAGTCGGGAATGAAAAGAATATTCTTCTCGGGCATTTTACGTATTATGTTTACGGCGGACGATGAGGTTACGCATACGTCGCTTATGGTTTTTAAATCCGCAGTGGTGTTGATGTATGCGACAACGGCATAGCCGGGCAGAGTTTTTTTGACTTCCTCTATTATTTCCTTGTCCATCTGCTCCGCCATGGGACAGCCCGCAATCGGATTTGCGAGCAAAACACGTTTTTGCGGTGATAAAAGCTTTACCGTTTCAGCCATAAACCGCACTCCGCACATAAGCACCGTGCTTTGCCGTGCCGTTTTTGCTTTCACGCTCAATTGATACGAGTCGCCCGTAAAATCGGCAATCTCGGTAATTTCATGAGCCTGATAGCTGTGCGCAAGAATACAGACGTCCTTTTCTTTTTTCAGTTCGAGTATTTTGTTTTGCAATTCGGCTATGTTCATTTTATTATCCGCTCCACGTCCTCCTCGCAGCTGCGCATGGCGAGAATAGTTTGTTCTATCAGCTTGTCAAGCTCCCAGCCGAGCATTTGCGCTCCGCGCTCTATTACTTCACGCGAACAGCCTGCGGCAAACTTGGCGTTTTTGTATTTCTTCTTTACCGACTTTAACTCCATATCGGAAACGCTTTTCGACGGGCGCATAAGAGCAACTGCGCCGATAAGTCCCGTAAGCTCGTCCGTTGCGTACAGCACCTTTTCCATTTCGTGAACGGGTTCAACGTCAACGGTCAGCTTGTAGCCGTGGCTTGCAACGGCGTGTATAAGCTTTTCGTCAATGTTTCGCTCACGCATAATCTCCTGTTCCTTTATGCAATGTTCTTCGGGGAACTGTTCAAAATCAAGGTCGTGCAGAAGTCCCGCAATACCCCAAAAATCCTCCTCATCTCCGTAACCGAGTTCCTTTGCGTACCAGCGCATAACACCCTCAACGGTCAGTGCGTGCTTAAGGTGAAACTCGTCCTTGTTATACTCCGTAAGCAAGTCCCACGCTTCATCTCTTGTTATCATAAAAACCGCCTCCTATAAATCCTATCTATTTAATAAGAATTATATATTGTTTATGCTTTTTTGTCAAGTAAAAAAATTTTTTAAAAAAAGTCTTGACAAAGGAAAATAAAGGTGCTATAATAATACCTACAAAGCATATAGGAATTAAGGAAATACAATGAGGTGGTAAAATGATTATACCGAAAGAACGATGTTGTCGCTGAAATAGAATAAAAATATGTTTGATAATGAAAGGAAGATTACAATGAAAGTTTATGAAAAAATTACTGATTTAATAGGAAATACACCGCTCTTAGAGCTTAAAAATTACGAAAAGGAAAACAAACTTGAGGCAACTGTATTGGGAAAGCTTGAATATTTCAATCCTGCCGGAAGCGTAAAGGACAGAATTGCACAGGCAATGATAAGCGATGCGGAAAGCAAGGGTCTTTTGAAAGAGGGCTCGGTAATAATCGAGCCGACAAGCGGAAATACGGGAATAGGTCTTGCGGCTGTTGCGGCGTCAAAGGGATATAAAATAATTCTTACAATGCCCGAAACAATGAGTGTTGAGCGCAGAAACCTGTTAAAGGCATACGGTGCGGAGCTTGTTCTTACGGACGGCGCAAAGGGAATGAAAGGCGCTATCGCAAAGGCGGAGGAGCTTGCAAAGGAAACACCGAACAGCTTTATTCCGAGCCAGTTCACCAATATGGCAAACCCGAAAACCCACGAAGCGTCAACAGGTCCCGAAATATGGAACGATACGGACGGCAAGGTTGATATATTCGTTGCGGGCGTAGGCACGGGCGGTACGGTTTCGGGCGTAGGCAGATACCTCAAATCGAAGAACCCGAACGTTAAAGTGGTTGCTGTTGAGCCGGCAGGCTCGCCCGTACTTTCAAAGGGAACTCCCGGACCGCATAAGATACAGGGCATAGGCGCAGGTTTTGTGCCGGAAACGCTCGATACAAAGGTTTATGACGAGATAATAGCCGTTGAAAATGAGGACGCATTCAAAACGGGACGCACGCTTGCAAGAAAAGAAGGCTTGCTTGTGGGTATTTCGTCGGGTGCGGCTGTGTATGCGGCAACGGAGCTTGCAAAGCGCCCCGAAAATAAGGGAAAGGTCATTGTCGCACTGCTCCCCGATACGGGCGACAGATACCTCTCAACCCCGATGTTTGCAGAATAACGGGATGTTAAAAAAGTCCGGATCGCAAAAAGAGATAAGGCAAGAAATGGATTTTTCAGACGTTATAAGTCTTTTTGCTACGAACAAAACGAACCCTCGGAGTACCTATGTACGCCGTCGGGTTCGTTTTGTCCGTTCCGAAACTTTTTTTCTATCCCTAATCACAAAAAGTCGAAACGCCCGTGATTTTTCTGTATGTTTGCAATTTACGGTAGTGGACGATGCCTTTCATCGTCCCGAGTGCACATTGCATAGAACAATATTTAGGGTCGATGTGGGCATCGACCCCTACCGGCATTTGTTTGCGAAAAGCAGTTGCCGCTTTTTTTATTGACAAAAAACGGCAAAAATGATAAAATGAAAGCACTAAATATATTATAGGGGGATATTCATATGAATATTAAAAAATTAACGGCGGCGGTTTTGGCGTCGTCAATGCTGATGTCGGCAAGCGCATTTGCGTACACCGACTTCGAGGACACCGACAGCACACGTCTTTTATCGGCTTTCGGCATTATGTCGGGTTATGACGAAAACACCTTTGCACCGAATGATTATCTTACACGTTCGCAAGTGGTTAAGATAGTTGTAAGTCCGCTGATATACGGCGAGGGCGGAAGTGTGCTCAGATCGGGCGGTATGGAAATAAACGATGTTGACGTGAACAACTGGGCGTACGGTTACTGGCAGCAAGCGCTGAACAAAGGGATTATCAACGGTTTCGGTGACGGCGGTGTTCACCCCGATGAAAATGTCACATATGCGCAGCTTGCAAAAATGCTTGTTGTTGCAGTCGGTTATTCGTCGAGAGCAGAAGGAAACGGCGGTTATCCGCTGGGATATGTAGATACAGGGAGCCGCTTAAGAATTTTAGATAATGAAACCTATCAAAAGGCAAGAAAAGGCGAAGTGCCCATTACGAGAAAGGAAGCTGCGGAAATGATGGCAAATGCGCTCAACGTGCCTTTGAAAAAGGCAATCGGCGTGCAATATAACGATCGCAAGGGAGCTATGGAGTTTAATTATGAGGAGTGCGACGGATTGGACGGCAGACCGTATACAACTCTGATTGAGGAAATGGGCGCATATCGGGCAAACGTATCCGTTAAAAGTGTTGATGGCGGTTACGCAACTCTTAAAATAAACAGTTCAAAGAATTTCGAGAACGAAAAGTATGACGGAAGTGAAAATAAGGAAATCAAAGTTTCGCTCGGCAATCTCACGTTGGAGAACGGCAAGGAATATGACGTAATTATAGAGCCGAAGGACGGAGAATATAATTTGAAATTTGTGTATTGATGTGAGATTTGGTTGGCGAAACCGCACGCCGCAGGGCAGGGGATTACGCCTATCGAAATGCACATCGCACGTGATATTGTTTCGGGTCGATGTGGGCATCGCCCCGTAACGGTGTGCCGAAACCGCATAAACAAAGGGTGTTGCACAGGCAACACCCTTTGTTTATATCATATAATCGTACTGGTCTTGGCTTTTGTCGAGAAGATCCTGGAGCGTTATGCTGTCAAGATAATCGTTTATGACCTTATTAAGCCCTTTCCACAGCGGAAGCGTTATGCAGTTTCCGCTCCTCTCGCACATATTCGGGTCATCATCAAGGCACGCAACGGGCGCAAGGCTCCCCTCCGTTATCCGCAAAATATCTCCCACGGTGTACTTGTCGGGGGACTTTGCAAGCATATATCCGCCCTGATACCCTCTGTTCGTTTTCAATATGTCCGCTTTGTTGAGCATTGGAACAATCTGTTCAAGGTACTTTTTTGACACGTCCTGGCGCTCGGCTATATCCTTAAGCGAGATATATCCGCTGTTTCTGTGCTGTGCCAGATCGCACAGCATACGCAGGGCATATCTGCCCTTTGTCGATATTTTCATCAAAATCACCTCATAATACTATAGTAACATAGAATTAGTAGGTTTTCAAGAGATTTGTTCAAAAATCAAATGAAAATACGTTCACATCTTCGCCGCCGCCCCATGTGCTTTCGGGGATAAGGCGTATTCCGAGTACATTTTTGTCTATCGGGACGTCATATGCACGCTTCAAATTTTCGTTCTCGTCCGTGATTGTTTCCACACCGTTTTCGGTTATAATTTCAAGCTTGAATTTTTTGCACAGCGTTTTCGGAACATAGAACTGCGGTGAGCCGATAAGTGTGTTACAGCGCATTGTGTGGGTGCGTTCGCAGTGTCCGCCGGGAAGTGTTTCACGGTCAAGGTCGCTGTCAAACGTTATATGCACCGAGCCGATGTGCTGTTCTTTGTCAAATTTGTATTCCAGCGCCGTACCCGTTTTCACGGTCACGCCGCATTTCTCACTGCCGTACAATCTGTGCGGACGGTCACAGCCGTCCTTTAATGCATTGCCTCCGTATATCGGCGTGCTTTGGCATAATCCGCTCACACTGCGCTTGAAATTGGGGAGGAAGCAATCGTCACGCATAAGCGTTTCCTGTAATTCCGAAAGCTTTTCCTTGTATACGCCGTTGGGAGCGAGTTCATTTTTAACGGCTATCGCCGCCGCCGTGCCGACTGCCTGTCCCATAAGCGCACAGGTTGCCATTACACGTGTACTGCTCATCGCAAGATGCGTGGCGCTGATGTTTCGCCCCGCAAAGAACAGGTTTGTAACGTTCTTTGAATACAATGAGCGGTAAGGGATACAGTACGGCGAGGGCGTTCTCGTCTGCGTTATTTTGGTGCCGTCCTCAAATCCGTCGGGGGCATGCTCGTCAAGCGGCCAGCCGCCGTATGCCACGGTGTCCTCGAATATTTTTCCGCCCGAAATATCCGGCTGAGTGATTATATATTCGCCCGTCATTCTGCGTGATTCACGCTTTCCCGGCAAAAATCCGAGAAAATCAAGCTCCCAATTGTCCGTATCGAATTTCTTGCTGTTCTTTACGTAGTCCCACATACCGACAGCGAGCGAGTGCAGGTCTTTTGCAATGTCCTCGGTTTCGTGTATCGTGTCACGGTTTCCGCCAAGCTCCAGATACCAGAAGTTCTCTACCTCCGAATACATATCGGGGACTATCTCGGGGGCTTTTCCGTTTATTAAATCGTCCGCATACGTCGGGGGAGTGTACTTAACGGGTCTGTCCGTTTCACGTCCCTGTATAAGACAGCTCATTCCCATGGTGAGATCGTCGTGCTTCTTAACGCTCGTGTTTTCGCCAAACTCCTCCGCACCCTCACGTCCGAGCATAAATTCCGCTCCCGTGAGCGGTGCGAGTATGCTGTCGCCCGAACAGTCGGCGTAGTGCTTTGCGTAAACGTCGATAAACATCTGCGTTGTAAGCTGATACCCGGTCACTTTCTTGATTTGTATACTCCGTCCGTCGCCGAAATCGCCGTTTTCCGTTTCTGCGTCCATACATGCGCAGTTCAAAAGCAGTGTGAGGTTCTCCTCACGGCGCACAAAATCGTACAGTATCGAGTCCCATATAAAATAGTTTTTGGTCGGGTTTCTGTAATAGTTTTCGAGCGCAATCTCCTCAAAAATTCCCGCTTCACGGTTCTTTTCGCCCTCTGCTCCGCACACCCACATACGTATTTCCGAAGATGCGTTTCCGCCGAGTACGGGGCGTTCGTGCATAAGCACGACCTTAAGTCCTTTGCGTGCGGCAGCGATTGCGGCGCACATTCCCGATAATCCTCCGCCCACAACGCAGAAATCCGCATTGATTTGTTTTCTGTTAAGCATATTGCCCCTCCTTATTGACAGAATTTTATTTTAGTGATATAATTTTATCACAATTTTATTATAAAAAATTGCATAAATAAGCATAAAAATATAAGAAAAGTGCAAAAAAAGATGAACAAGCAGATAAAAGAATATATAGAATATTTAAAACGTACTCACGGTATGGATATTTCCGTACATCTTGCAAAGCGTTATACATACCTGTTTTTCACGAGCGTTCTGGGCGAATACAACACGCACACAAACCCGTACTGCATTTACGTAAAGAGTACGGCGTTTGACAAATGCATACTGTGTCAGGAAGCAATAATAAGGAAACCGAACGGTCAAAAAAGCTTTGCCGGCGTGTGCCATGCCGGAGTGGGAGAGTACATACACAGGCTGTTTATTGACGGCGAATGTGTTGGGTTTATAAGCGTGAGCGGATATAAGGGACGTGATATTCCCGACAGGAAATATACCGATAATATGCGTGATGAGGAAATAGACATAAAATTTCTCGACACCGTTATATTTCCGCTTGCGATGATGGCGGAACGGCTTATAAAATACGCTCCGCCGCAGTCGGAGGGCGAAACGTATATGCATATGCTGTGGTACATAAATGCGCATTATGCAAGCGTTACAGTGGACGAGCTGAGCCGTGAATTTTCGTTTTGCCGATCGTATATAAGCCATATGTTCAGGCAAAAGAACGGTCAGACGCTTAAAAGCTACTGCAACAGCCTTAAAATACGTGACGCAAAGGCACTGCTTAGGGAAACCGATATGAGCGTGACGGAGATTGCGTATGCCGCAGGCTTTTGCGATTGCAGTTATTTTATAAACACGTTCAGAAAAATAACGGGAACAACGCCCTTGAAATGGCGCAGAAAGGAGGCGCAGAATGGCTGACAGAACAATACTTCACTGCGACTGCAACGGATTTTATGCATCGGTCGAGTGCGCCTTAAATCCCGAACTTAAAAAGGTGCCTATGGCGGTCGGCGGCGATCCGTCACAGCGTCACGGGATAATCCTTGCCAAAAACGAACTTGCGAAAAAGTACAATATACAGACGGCGGAAACGATATATTCAGCAAAGCGGAAATGCCCCGATTTGGTTATCGTACCGCCGCACCACGGCGTTTACAAGGAGTATTCCGCAAGGGTAATGGATATTTATAAGCGGTATACTGAGCTTGTGGAAAGCTTCGGACTTGACGAGGCGTGGCTTGATGTAACGGGGAGCCGCCGCCTTTTCGGCGACGGCAAAAAAATAGCGGACGAATTAAGGAGCGTTGTGAAATCGGAAACGGGACTTACCATTTCCGCAGGAGTATCCTTTTGCAAGGTGTTTGCAAAGCTCGGCAGTGATTACAAAAAGCCCGACGCAACCACGGTTTTCTCACGTGAAAACTGGAGAGAATATATATTTCCGATGAGCGCAAATTCGCTTTTGTATGTGGGAAAGCATACGGAGGAAAAGCTTTCGCTTTTGGGTATAAAAACAATCGGCGATCTTGCCGCCGCACCCGAAGAACTGCTTATTCGGCATCTCGGCAAGGCAGGCGAAATGCTTCACCGCTACGCAAACGGACTCGACAGTGAGCCTGTAAAATCAATATACGATACGGAGGAGGTAAAATCGGTCGGAAACAGCATAACGTTCGGCGAGGACCTTGTCGGCGAGGAGGCGGTAAAGCGTGGCGTGTACGAAATATGCGGCAAGGTTGCCGCACGTATGCGCAAACAGCACGTAAAATGCACAACGGTGCAGATACAGATAAAAGACCCGATGTTTCGTGTAAAATCAAGACAGAAAAAAATTCCGCACCCGACATATCTGGCGCATGAAATACGTGAGGCGGCGATGGAGCTTATAAGGGATTCGTGGAATTTCAAACTGCCGATACGAATGCTGTCGGTAACGGGGTGCAATCTGATTGCGGAGGATACGGCGGAGCAGATAAGCTTTTTCGACGAGTCGGACGGAAAACGTGAAAAAACGGAAAAGCTTGAAAAAGCGGTTGACCTTTTGCGTGAAAAATTCGGGAATGATATTATAAAATGATTGAAAAACCGTGAAAAATGCGGTATAATATCAATAACACGGAGGTGAAATATATGGCTCATTATACATATACGCCGCACGGCGTGTGCAGCGTGCGGATAGAATTTGACGTTGACGGCGACATTGTAAGGAACATTCGCTTTACAAGAGGCTGCAGCGGAAACACGCAGGGCGTTGCAAAGCTTGCGGACGGAATGACCGTTGATGAAATAATATCACGCTTAAAGGGCACGGACTGCAACGGACGTGGAACTTCATGTCCCGATCAGCTTGCGAGAGCGCTTGCGGAGTACAAAAAAGAGTTATAATCCGAAAAAAACATTCATATAATTTATATGAATGTTTTTTTATTGGAGGACAAGCCTGTGTTCAGAAATTTTTTGTTTGCGGTTATATTAATAATTGGATTTGCAACGGCTGCGGCGGCATCGTCGGGAGCGTCGGAAACGGTGCAGGTAAAGCTGTATTTTGCGGACGCAGGGTTTATGCGCCTTATCCCCGAAAACACCTCGGTAAGGAAAACCGACACGGAGCATGAGGCGAGAGCGGTTATAAACGAGCTTATAAAGGGGCGTGACCGAAACCCGAAAATTCGCCGTCTTATTCCCGATATAAAAAATTGTATGACCGTCCGCACCGAGAACAATACCGCATATGTAAACATAACCTCGAAAATGGCGGAGGCGCACCCCGACGGACGCGAGGCGGAAAAGCTTACGGTTTATCAGATAGTAAATTCGCTCACGAGCATAGAGGGGATAGACTGCGTGCGGTTTACGGTAAACGGCAGTGTGCAGAAGAATTTTATGGGTTATCTCGATATGCGTGAGCCGTTTACGGCGGATTATTTTGTGTAAGGTTTGTTGTTGACAGGCAGAGCATAAAATGATATAATATAATGTAAAATTGCGGGTTTTGTAAAAAAATCCGCCGAACAGAGGAGAATTTATGGTAACAGGCAAACAGAGAGCGTATTTGAGAAAGCTCGGACACGGGATAGAGCCTATATTTCAGATAGGCAAAGACGGCGTTACGGACACGCTTTTGAGAGGAATAGACGAAGCGCTCGAAAAAAGGGAAATACTGAAAGTGCATATACTTGAAACGGCACTTCTCGATACAAAGGAAACGTGCAACGGGATTGCGGAAGAACTCAATGCCGTACCTGTCCAGGCGATAGGCAATAAGTTTATTTTGTACCGTCAGTCCTCGGACGTGAAGAAAAGAAAGATAGAAATACCGAGAAGATGAAAAAATACGGAATAATGGGCGGTACGTTTAATCCCATACACAACGTGCATATTAAGATTGCACGGCGTGCAATGGAGCAGTACGGTCTGGACGAGGTCATATTTATGACAAGCGGAAACCCTCCGCACAAGCGCACGCAAAATCTTCCCGATGCGCACATACGCCATGAAATGGTACGGCGTGCGGTTTCGGGCGAGAGCGGGTTTCGTGCCGATGATTACGAGGTGAATTTGAGCGAATATTCGTATTCGTCAAATACATTAAAACATCTTCACGAGCTGTATCGCGGCGATGAGCTGTATTTTATAATAGGCGGCGATTCCGCACGTGATTTTTCAACGTGGCACAAGCCCGAGGAGATAGTAAAGCTGTGTACTCTGCTTGTGTATCCGAGGGAGGACGCCGAAAAAACGGAGGAGTACAAAAACCGCATACTGTCCGAATACGGCGGTGATGTGCGCATTATAGACGCACCCGTTACGGATATTTCGTCTACGGTTATCCGTGAGCGCATACAAGAGGGAAAATCCGTCAGAGGTATGATACCCGACAGCGTTTGGGAGTATATAAATGAAAACGGAATTTATGAAAAGTAAATTAAAGCCGATGCTCAAACCTAAGCGGTACGAGCATAGCATAGGCGTGTGCGATACGGCGGTCAAAATGGCAAAGCTGTACGGTGCGGATACGGAAAAGGCATATATCGCAGGACTTCTGCACGACTGTGCAAAAGGCTTTGATATTGATAAGCAAAAGGAATTATGCACCGAATACGGAATTACGCTCGATAAAATAACGCTCGCCTGCCCGGCGGTCATTCATGCACCGCTCGGTGCGGAGGTGGCACGGCGTGTATTCGGTGTTTGCGATGAGGAAATATTAAATGCGATACGTTATCACACGGTCGCACGTGCGGATATGCAAAAACTCGATAAAATAATATATATTGCGGATATGATTGAGCCGTTGAGGGATTTTGACGGCGTGGATATTCTGAGAAAAACAGCAGAAAAAGACCTTGACCGTGCGTTTTTGACGGCACTGGGTCAAAGCATAGGCTTTAACCTTGCGAAAAATGCGGTCATACACCCAAACACGCTCGATGCGTGGAACGATATGCTGATACGAAAGGAAGAAACGGCTGATGGAAATTAACAAAAAACTTGAGATTATAAAAAACGCACTGGAGGACAAAAAAGCGTCCGGAATAGAAATACTTGACGTGGCAAAGCAGACGTCGCTCGGCGATTATTTCGTTATCGCATCGTGTCAGTCGACCGTGCAGGTAAAGGCGTGTGCGGACGAGGTTGAGGAAAAGCTCGCCGAGGCGGGAGAGGAAGTGCGCCATACGGAGGGGTATCGGGGCGGAAGCTGGATACTTATGGATTACGGCGATGTTGTTGTGCACGTAATGCAGCAGGAAATGCGTGAATTCTATGCCATAGAACGACTATGGGACGATGCCGGAGAAACAGAAGAATAAATATACAAAGGAGCAGAGAAATGGAAACGTATAATTATAAAAATATCGAGAAAAAATGGCAAGACAGATGGGAGGAGGCAGGAATATTCCATGCCTCGAACAATTCCGATAAAGAGAAATTCTACGGCTTGGTTGAATTTCCGTACCCGTCGGGACAGGGACTTCACGTAGGACACCCCCGAAGCTACACCGCAATGGATATAATTGCGAGAAAGCGCAGAATGGAGGGCAAAAACGTTCTCTATCCTATAGGCTGGGACGCATTCGGTCTGCCGACTGAAAACTATGCAATAAAAAATAAAATTCACCCGAAAATCGTAACGGAGAAGAACGTTGCAAACTTTAAGCGTCAGCTTAAAATGATCGGTTTTTCGTTCGACTGGTCGAGAGAAATAAACACGACCGACCCCGAATACTACAAATGGACGCAGTGGATATTCTTACAGCTGTTTAAAAAAGGACTTGCCTACAAGCAGGAAATGCCTATAAACTGGTGTACGGGATGTAAGGTCGGCTTGTCAAACGAGGAGGTTGTAAACGGCGTGTGCGAACGCTGTGGAAGCGAAGTCGTACAGCGCAGAAAGAGCCAGTGGATGCTCAAAATCACTGCATACGCACAGCGCCTTATAGACGATCTCGACAAGGTGGATTACCTTGAAAAAATAAAAACTCAGCAGAAAAACTGGATAGGACGTTCCGAGGGTGCGGAGGTAAACTTCACATTAAGCACCGGCGACGTTATGACCGTTTACACAACAAGATGCGATACGCTTTTCGGCGCAACATACACCGTTATGTCGCCGGAGCATGAACTTATAGATAAAATGAAAGACTCAATCACAAACTGGGACGAGGTAACGGCGTACAGAAACGAAGCCGCAAAGAAGTCCGAGTTTGAAAGAACGGAGCTTGCAAAAGACAAAACGGGCGTTAAGCTTGAGGGAATTTATGCCGTAAACCCGGCAAACGGAGCAAAACTCCCGGTATTTATTTCGGATTATGTTCTCGTAACATACGGAACGGGCGCAATTATGGCGGTTCCTGCTCATGACAGCCGTGACTGGGATTTTGCAAAGAAATTCAATCTGCCGATAATCGAGGTTGTTTCGGGTGGCGAAAACGTTCAGGAGGAGGCATATACCGATGTTTACAGCGGTAATATGGTAAATTCCGATTTCCTTAACGGACTTCCCGTAAAAGAAGCAATCCCGACAATGATAAACTGGCTCGAGGAAAAGGGTCTCGGAAAGAGAAAAGTAAACTTCAAACTGCGTGACTGGGTATTCTCACGTCAGCGTTACTGGGGCGAGCCTATTCCGCTCGTTCACTGTGATAAATGCGGCTGGGTTCCCGTTCCCGAAAGCGAGCTGCCGCTCGTTTTGCCGGAGCTGGATACATTCGAGCCGGGCGAAAACGGCGAATCGCCGCTCGCAAAAGCGTATGACTGGATAAACACAATCTGTCCGTGCTGCGGCGGCAAGGCTGTCCGTGAAACGGACACAATGCCGCAGTGGGCAGGCTCAAGCTGGTATTTCCTGCGCTATATGGACGCACACAATAAGGACGCTCTTGCGTCAAAAGAGGCGCTTGGCTACTGGAATCAGGTGGATTGGTATAACGGCGGTATGGAGCATACCACGCTCCACTTGCTGTACTCACGTTTCTGGCACAAGTTCCTGTTCGATATAGGCGTTGTTCCGACCTGTGAGCCGTATATGAAACGTACCTCGCACGGAATGATTTTGGGCGAGAACAACGAAAAGATGTCAAAGTCCAGAGGAAACGTAGTAAATCCCGATGAGGTTGTTGACGAGTTCGGTGCCGACGCATTCAGAACATACGAAATGTTTATCGGCGCATTTGACCAGGCTACGCCGTGGTCACAGCAGGGACTCAAAGGCTGTTACAAGTTTATCGAAAGAGTATGGAATTTGCAGAGTATTCTGACAGATGAAAAGGGATTAAGCAGTGACCTTGAAAAATCCGTGCATAAGACAATAAAGAAAGTAAGCGAAGATTTCGAGAGAATGAAGTTCAATACGGCTATCGCCGCAATGATGAGCCTTGTAAACGAGTTCACGAAAAAAGGTTCTGTCACAAAGGGCGAGTATTTGACGCTTATCACGCTCTTAAACCCCGTTGCTCCGCATATTACCGAGGAGCTTTGGGAAAAATACGGCGACGGAGGATTTTTGTCCGTACACGAATGGCCCCAATATGATGATGAAAAAACCGTTGATGACGAAGTGGAAATCGCAGTGCAGATAAACGGTAAAATCAAGGATAAGATTATGATTGCCGCAGGTCTTGACAAGGAGGGCACATTAAACGCCGCCATGAATAGTGACAAGATAAAGAGCCTTATCGACGGAAAGACCGTAATAAAAACAATAGCAGTGCCGAACAAACTCGTAAACATCGTAGTGAAAGGCTGATTAAAATTCCGCATCTCGCACATTTGCACTCACTCGCATATCGGCATATGCGTCGCTCGCTTAAATGCACAATCTGCAAAATTTTTCTTCAGCCTTGGCTGATCGGAATTCCGCATCCCGCACCTTTGCATTTGCTTGCACATAGGAATATGAGCGGCTTGCTTAATGCTTAATCTGCGAAATTTTTCTTTCAGCTTTGACTGATTGCATTTCATAACACACATAAATCACCGCAGAAATTCTGCGGTGATTTATTCCGTAAACAGCAGAAAAACACGCTTTTTACGGGCGAAAACAACTTTTTTGCGCAAAAGTATTGCATTTTTGCGTAAAATAAGGTAGAATAATACTATATGACTAACAAAAGATTTCAGGAGGAGATAAAAATGATAACAGCAGGAGATTTCAGAAACGGCAAAACGTTTGAACTTGACGGCGGAGTTTGGCAGATTGTTGAATTTCAGCACGTTAAGCCGGGTAAAGGCGCCGCTTTCGTAAGAACAAAGATTAAGAACGTTATCACAGGTTCGGTAGTTGAAAAAACATTCAGACCTACGGAAAAATTCGAGGAAGCGTTTGTCGAAAGAAAGGATATGCAGTATTCGTATTCGGACGGCGATATTTACTACTTCATGGATCAGGAAACATTCGATATGATTCCGATTGGCAAGGATCAGGTCGGCGACGCTATGAAGTTCGTTAAGGAAAACGACATATGTAAGGTGCTTTCATACAAAGGCAACGTGTTCGGTATCGAACCGCCTACATTCGTAGAACTTGCAATCACGGAAACAGAGCCGGGATTTGCAGGAAATACGGCTACGGGCGCAACAAAGCCTGCCACACTCGAAACAGGTGCGGTTATTCAGGTTCCGCTTTTTGTTGACGGCAGCGACATAATCAGAGTAGACACACGTACAGGCGAATATATGGAGCGTGTAAACAAGTAATTGCAAGCTGAAAGGAGCCGATTGCTATGAGTAATTTATCAAAAAAGGTATCGTATCTGCGCGGTTTCGCCGAGGGACTTGACATAAGCCCCAAAAGCGACGAGGGTAAGCTTATTTCAAAGATGCTTGAAGTGATTGATGAAATGGCTGATAAAATAGATGCGCTTGAGGAAAGTCAGAACGAAACAGACGCAATCCTTGACGATATTGACGAGGAGCTTTCGTGGCTTGCCGACGATATATACGGTGAGGACGATTTTTCCGATGATGAAGATGACGATTACGAAGATGAGGACGAGGACGACGATTGGCTCAATGACGATACAAACGGCGCAGACAACGACCTCTTTGAAATTCAGTGCCCCAATTGCGGTGAGGACGTAATGGTTGACTTCGATATGCTTGACGAAGAAAAAGGAATTATATGCCCGAACTGTCACGAGGAAATAGAGCTTGAATTTAATTTTGACGAGGACGACGATTAACAGAGCATAAAAATGGCTGTAAAAAAACTTTTAAAGTTTTTTTACAGCCTGTTTTTTGTGTCTTACAGGAGAAATAATGAAAGGATTATATATTCATATTCCGTTTTGCGTAAAAAAATGCCGGTATTGCGATTTTACTTCATTTGCGGACAAAACCGATTGCTTTGATTTGTATGCCGAACGGCTGATATGTGAAATGGAGCAATATCGGGGAGAGGGTATAGACACCGTATTTATCGGCGGAGGAACGCCCACCGTTATGAGTGCAAAACAGTTGGAGAAAATTATCGGTGAGTGCTTTAAAAATTTCAATATATCCTCCGATTATGAATTCAGCGTTGAGGCAAACCCCGGCACGCTTGATGATGAAAAAATCAAAACGCTCCTAAACAGCGGAGCAAACCGCATAAGCGTCGGCGTGCAGTCGTTTAATGACAATGAGCTGAAAACGCTCGGAAGAATACACAGCGCACGCAGTGCATATAATACAGTTTGCAGACTGCACGAACTGGGATTTTTAAACATCAATGCCGATATTATGACAGCGCTCCCCTCACAGACGGAGGAAATGCTTTTAAAGACGGCAGACCGCCTGCTTGAACTTCCTCTTACGCATATAAGCGCATACAGCCTTATAATAGAGAACGGAACGCCTATGGCGGAGGATTACAAAAACGGGCAATTAAACCTCCTCGATGAGGACAGCGACAGGCATATGTATGCGGCGCTTTCGGAAAAACTGGCGCAGAACGGATTTAACCGATACGAAATTTCCAATTTCGCAAAGGACGGCTTTGAATGCCGTCATAATAAAAAATACTGGCAGTGCAGAGAATATATCGGGCTCGGTGCGGCGGCACATTCATATATAGGAAACGAACGCTTTTCAAATACAAGCAGTTTATCGGAATATCTTTCGGGAAAATATTGCCGTAATACCGAGGTGCTGACCCAAGCGGACAAAATCGAAGAATTTATCATTATGGGTCTGCGTATGCGGTGCGGAATAAGCGAAGCGGAGTTTATGTGCCGATTTAATAAAAGCTTTGCCGAAACCTATAAAAATCAGCTTGAAAAATTTATAAACGGCGGATTTATGAAAGCCGAAAACGGGCGCTTTTGCCTGACCGCAAAGGGTGCGGACGTGTCAAACTCAATAATGTGCGAGTTTATTTAATAATTATTAAAATTGTGAATAATTTGTGAAATATGCGGAAATCACTTGACATACGGGTTTGATAGTGGTAAATTATACTTGTTAGCACTCATAGTTGACGAGTGCTAACAAAGAAAAGCATATATTTGTTGAAGGTGAGGATAATGGACTTAAACGAACGAAAAAGAAAAATCCTCCAGGCTATTATTGATGAATATATAGGCACGGCAGAGCCTGTAGGCTCAAGAGCCATTTCAAAAAAAGAGGATTTGGGACTTTCGAGTGCAACTATCCGAAACGAAATGGCAGACCTTGAGGAGATGGGTTACCTCATACAGCCTCATACCTCCGCAGGACGTGTTCCGTCGGACGAGGGGTACAGGTTTTATGTAAACCAGCTTATGCAGCGTTACCAGATCGGTATGGAGGCAATCGCAAGATTGCAGCGTGAGCTTGAAACAAAGGTAAATCAGCTTGAGAAAATAATTAGGCGTGCGGGGTTTATAGCTTCTGCGCTTACCGATTACACAACGGTTGTTACTGCGCCGTCCGGCTCGGGCGACCGCATAAACAAAATCGACCTTGTGCCTATCGGCAAAAA